>DAOVRY010000080.1 GCA_030633645.1 Pseudomonadota bacterium
GGCTCTCGAAAGCCGCAGGATAGTGGCCACAGGCGGCATGATTTGCCCATTCTCGAGGCGAGAGAGGTAATCTACAGAGAAACCGGTCTCATTGGCCAAAAAGTCAAGACCTATCCCTTTCTCAGTCCTCACATCTTTCAACCGTTCGCCCAGAGGCTTTGCTTTCTTTATGCGGCGCATGATGTGCTCCTTTGATTCCCTGGATTTGTCCTTACTTCTGTGTTGCTTTCCTTACATTCTTCACCATATTGAGGATAAAAATAAGGAGAAGGGTAGCGCTAATAAGGATGATAAAGTTCGAGGCGAAGAATGTCATGATAAATGAGAAGGGGTCAGTAATGCGGTATGCCATAATAAGCAGGTCAATCCCAAACAAAATGAAAAAGATAGCAACCAGTGCCAGGACAACCTGGATAACCCACCATGGAATGGCCTTTTCCATTACTTGTTACCTGGTTTTAGTTTCTTTGAAACAATATTATCGCAGGCGGTATAGGGATCGAGTTTTCTTTGCAAAACCAACTGGACAGCATCTTCAAACTCTTCAGACTGAATAAGGTCTGACAAAACATCGCGGACAATTTTATCTTTTATCATCTCGGAAAGTTCACTACGCACCTTTTCATACTTAATCCCGGATTGTCTTTCTGTGGAAGATCTTAGATAGGTGGCATGCTTCTCAACCTCATCCAGGATTTCCCTTATTCCCTTATCAAATACTGCCTGAGCGGTTAAGATTGGCGGTTTCCAGCCATTTTCATACCTCTTTTCATCCATCTCGATCATCAATCTGATATCACTGACAGTTCTATCCGCACCTTCCCTATCAGCCTTGTTTATTACGAAGATATCACCGACTTCCAGGATACCTGCCTTAAGGGCCTGAATGTCATCACCCATCCCCGGTATGAGAACTATGAGAGTTGTATCAGCACTCCGAACAATATCTATTTCGTCCTGTCCAACGCCAACTGTTTCAACCAGAATATAATCCTTTCCCATGGCGTCCAGCACATCTATTGCACTTTTGGTAGATTGAGTCAGTCCACCAAAATAGCCCCTCGTTGCCATTGACCGTATAAACACACCCTCATCCATGCTATGCCGCTGCATCCTGACTCGGTCACCAAGAATAGCGCCTCCGCTAAAGGGACTGGTCGGGTCTACGGCGAGCACTCCTACGGTCTTTTCCGCCTTCCTCAGATGAGTCACCATTTGATCCACTAGGGTACTCTTCCCTACGCCTGGCGCTCCAGTTATGCCAACTACATACGCCCTGCCAGTAAAGGGGTAAAGATCCTTGAGTACCTCTCTTGCCTCAGGGACCATATCATCAATATCCCTGATAAGCCTGGCGACTGCTCTGATGTCCCCAGCTACGATTTTATCAGTAATACTCATTTTAGAAGTGTCTAAAATGTCTAAAGCCCGCCCTGGCGCGACGTACTTAAATCAAGCTGTAAAGTCTTTAATGCGCTAGGTGCTTTGATCAGCCTATTAAGATTATAGGCCAGGTCTGGGCCAGGGTTAAAAAGTGCCTAAAGTTAGTTGTGGATTTCTATACTCCTTACTACTTACTACATACTCCCTGCTGTTATGAACTCCTAGGTTCCACATGTTCCTCAACCCATTTCACAACCTCTGTGAGGGGTGTACCTGGGGTGAATATCTCCTTGATTCCGGCTTTTTTCAATTGAGGTATGTCCTCTTCTGGAAAAATACCGCCACCACAAACCACAATGTCATTGGCATTTTTCTCTTTTAATAGCTCCACAACCCTCGGAAAGAGATACATGTGGGCACCTGCCAAACTGGAGAGCCCTATCATATCCACATCCTCTTGGATAGCAGCCTGCACAATCTCCTCAGGGGTCTGATGAAGACCAGAATAAACGACTTCAAAACCGGCATCCCTATAAGCCCTGGCAATAATCCTGGCACCTCTGTCATGACCATCGAGGCCCGGTTTTGCCACTAAAACCCTAGTCTTCCTTTTTTGGTTCATGCTATTTTGTTAACAAGTACTTTTTGTTCTTCGGAAAACAGAAAACGTTGAACAATTTATTGTCCGCAACGTAACAACTTTTAACTTTAGCTCACTTTTAACCCTGGCCCAGTCCCCTGGCCCAGACCTGGCATGCAAGGACTGTGTTTAATAGCTCCCGCTTAGCATTATTAGAGCAGCATTAGCTTGTTACAATCACGTCGCGCCAGGGCAGGCTGGCTTATAGATTTAGTAGGCTAATTCAAGCACACACTGGCTTACAAACCTAGCAAAGCTTCGCCTCAAACCGACGAGTGGAGAAAAATGATATTCCATTAACTGAGACGAAGCGATGTTGGTTTCGTCTAAGGTTATACGGTTGCGCTGCTGGTTTCGTATGACGTTAACCGTTAACCGTTTCGAGCTGCGCAACCCCAACCGTTCTACGATCCCAATTATCCTTTGCATTTCAGTGGTATTACAAAAACTTGACATAAATTTTAAGATCCCAGCTTATATAGACACCTAGTAGGCTCATCATAGCAAATAGCGCCAGGGCGGGCTTTAGGCACTTTATTTAATAAACCCCGGGGTCGCGGTATATCCCGAAGACATCCCGGAACACATCACAGATCTCCTGCTCAGTAGCATATTCTTTAACGGCTTCCAAGATAGGATACATGAGATTATCATCCCCTTGAGCTGCTTCACCTAATTTCTCCAGGGCCTCTTTTGTCTTTCCATTATCCCTGCTATTTTTGATCTGGTTTGTCCATTGTATCTGTTTCTCTTCCAACTCTGCCTCTATCTGAAGCGTCTCAACAGGAAGCTCTTCTTCTGTGATATATTTATTTACCCCGACAACTGTCTTTTCTCTGCTGTCTATCTGTTTCTGGTAGTTATAGGCAGCATCTGCAATCTCCATCTGGGGGTAATTCTTCTCTATTGCCGCTACCATCCCTCCCATCTCGTCGATCTTTCTGATGTATTCAAACGCCTCTTCCTCGATATCTTTTGTGAGACGCTCAACATAAAAGGATCCACCCAGAGGATCAATGGTATGTGCCACCCCTGACTCTTCTGCAATGATTTGCTGGGTGCGAAGAGCGATCGTAGCTGCCTCTTCAGTGGGTAGGGCAAGAACCTCGTCCAAGGAATTGGTATGTAGTGATTGGGTTCCCCCGAGTACAGCAGCCAGGGCTTCAAGGGCTGTTCTGATAACATTGTTGTAAGGCTGTTGGGCAGTGAGGGAACAGCCTGCGGTTTGGGTATGAAACCTGAGCCACATAGAGCGCTGGTCTTTTGCCTTAAACTGTTCCTTCATGATTTTCGCCCACATCCTCTTGGCAGCCCTAAATTTTGCAATCTCTTCAAAAAAATCGAGATGGGAATTAAAGAAAAAGGAGAGCCTTGGAGCAAAGGAGTCAACATCAAGACCTCTTTCCAGGGCAGCCTCAACATACGCTATACCGTCGGCTAAGGTAAAGGCAAGCTCTTGAACAGCAGTAGAACCAGCCTCCCTAATGTGATAGCCACTAATGCTGATAGGATTCCATCGAGGAATCTCTTTCGTACCAAATTCAACAGTATCGGCTATAATCCTCATTGATGGCTTGGGGGGACACATAAAGGTCTTCTGTGCGATGAATTCCTTGAGCATATCATTTTGTATAGTTCCCCCTATAACCCTTCTGCTGATGCCTCTTTTCTCTGCCATTGCAATATACATAGCCCAGAGCACAGCCGCTGGCGGATTGATCGTCATGGAGGTGGTGATCCTCTCAATGGGAAGGCCTTCAAACAGTATCTCCATGTCCTTTAGGGTGTCGATGACAACTCCACACCTTCCACATTCTCCCCTCGATTTTGGAGAGTCACTATCATATCCCATAAGGGTTGGCATATCAAACGCCGTTGACAGACCTGTTTGACCTTCATTTACCAAGAGGTGAAATCGCCTATTGGTATCTCTGGCAGACCCCAAACCTGCAAACATCCTCATTGTCCAGAGCCTTCCCCGGTACATAGAGGGCTGAACCCCCCGTGTATATGGATATTGCCCCGGAAAGCCAATATCTTGTGCGTAGTCCAGATCTTTTGTATCCAATGGCGTATACAGGTTTTTGACAGGACGGTCTGAAACGGTAGAAAACCTCTCTAATCTTTCAGGGGCTTTTGAGACAGATTCTTGAAACAGGTCCTGCCATTTCTTATTGTCTGCCTCTATCCTTTGTAACGTTTCTTTTGTAAACATCAGAGCCCTCTGCTATAATTTACCTAATAATGCACTGGCTATCGTGTTTTTCTGTATCTCTCTTGTCCCCTCATAGATTTCCATTAACTTTGCATCTCTATAGAACCGCTCTACCTCATATTCAAGCATATAGCCGTATCCTCCAAAGAGCTGAATAGCCTCATCGGCTACCTCTACTGCTACCCGGCCAGCGTACATCTTAGCAATAGAGGTTAGCTTGGGGTCAATGTTCCCCTGATCAAAATTCCAGGCTGACTTGTACACAATGAGCCGTGCTGTCTCTATCTGGGTTACCATATCAGCCAATTTATGCTGTGTTACCTGAAACTGAGCCAATTTTTTTCCAAACTGGCTTCGCTCCTTGGTATAAGCAAGTGCACGGTCAAAGGCTCCCTGGGCAATCCCAAGGGCCTGGGCGGCAATCTCTACCCTGCTCTCGTCGAAAAATTCAAGAACCTGGTAAAAACCCTTATTTTCTTCCCCTACCAGATTTGAGGAGGGAACCCTCGCATTGTTGAACGAAAGCTCCCCGGTTGAGGTCATCTTTACTCCCATCTTTTCACCGACATCGGCAGTGGTATATCCAGGTGTCCCTGTCTCAACAATAATGGTTGACTGACCACGGTAGGTCGGCTTTGCCTCTGGGTCTGTTTGGCACAGAAGGATAACAAAACTTCCAATGGTCCCATTAGTGATAAAGGTCTTTACCCCATTTATCACGTATTCATCCCCCTCTTTTACCGCAGTTGTATCCATAAGGGTAATATCGCTTCCGTGGTCTGGCTCAGTAAATCCTCCACTTGAAAGTGCCTCGCCTTTGGTAACGGGAATCAAGTATTTTTGCTTCTGTTCCTCGCTACCAGCTCTCAAAATAACCTCAGAGGAAAAGTCAGCCAGGCTCAGGGCGATTCCAATACTTGAGTCCTGTCTGCAGAATTCTTCAACTACGAGTGCATTTTCAACGATGCCATACTCCTGCCCACCATATTCTTCTGGAAAGTGAATACCAATAAAACCAAGCTCACAGGCCTTTTTCAGTAGCTCTGTAGGAAAGGTATGAGCCCGTTCATGTTCGAGGGCAATCTCTTTATCAAACTCTCCTTGGGCAAATTCCCTGGCCGCCTTCTGGATTGCCTCTTGCTCTTTGTTTAATTTGAAATCCATCGTGTCCTCTTCTCTAGCGAAGCTTCGCCTCAAACCGACAAGGCAAGATGTCAGTAAGAAAATACGAAATACTGCGTAACGTTTATGGGTTACGGTTACGATGCCCGTTTCGTTTTTCGGTAACGTCATTAGTCTTTTTATTTCCACGTTACCTTAACCGTTACCGATACGGGCTTCGTTACCCTAACCGTTACCCTAATAAACCAGCAAAAAC
>DAOVRY010000028.1 GCA_030633645.1 Pseudomonadota bacterium
GCCGCCACCACCGGTTTAGGCATGCGACGTATTTCAAGGATGGCCTGATGGTAACGGGCCGCCAACTCGTGGAATGCCTCACCGTAACTTCTTCCAAAATCAGAAACCCATTTCAGGTCTGCCCCGGCACAGAAGGATTTGCCCTGTCCGGCAATGATTACTCCGCGCACGCGTCGGTCCATAGCAAGTCCGATAAGTTTCTCTGCCAAATTCTGAATCATAGTCAGGTCGAATGCATTAAAGACCTTGGGCCGATTCAGTGTCACTCTTGCGATTCCTTCGATAACATCTAATTTCACTAGATTCTCCATCTTTAATCTCCTTTGAATTAAAGGTGTCAATCTATTGAGCCAGCTACCCTGCGGGACCAGATACCAGATGAATGGTATCCACATTTAGCATCTTGATGATTTGGTTTCAATGGCTATTATGTATGGCTTTCTATTGGCCTCGTGTCAAGTCTAATGAAATCCTGAATAGCTGTGGCTGTAGCCAGTGAGCATAAACTGATTTTACCGGCTTCGATGTTTGACTAAGTATGTAAAAGTTTACCAAAAAAGTAGAATTTGATTTCGCATAAATTTGGTATTTTGTTACACATTACGATGTAAGGTTTCTGCAAGGCTGCGTAACTGGCTGAGATCTAATGCAATTTTTAATGGCCTGATTTTGCATGATTCTTGCAGCACATATAGAGTAAGCTATGTGCTCTACATTGTAACCTTGGTTGATGGGAAGTTTTCCGAGGAAACCCCTTCCAGTATGTGTGCCTCGCTTCGAGCAGAGCACATTGTGATATGAGAAGCAGTGCCCCTGATTCCACAGTTGATTGCTTGATGGAACAGTAACAGATGCAGAACCAGGAACTAGGTGTGAAGCAATGAAAACCAGATTAAGACATCGCTTTTTTTGCTTTCAGCGTTTTCAGTAGCCATATTCTTATGGGTTTTAATGGTGCCCTTGCAGGTGCGAGCAGAGGATGGGTGCTGGATTTGTGCTCAGGTGGGTTTGCGAAGCGAGAGTAGATCCTGTTTTATTCACCCTCACGCCAACCCTCTCCCTTCAAGGGAGAGGGGGTTTTTTGACTTTTTACGAGGTTGTCTCAATTAGGACCGGTTACTGGCAGGATCATCTTGTGCTCCTTTTTGAGTTGCCCTTTTTTGAAATCCAAAAATTGTTTGAAACCTAATTACATATTTCTATTATTGAAATTATTTCTTATTGGAATTGACTACTTTGCGCGTAATGTGATACCTGCCATAAGGAGTCAAGCTGATTCAAAGTTTCCGGAGCACTTTGTGTGACCAGACAAACCGAAACGAGTAATTCTGGGGGTATGATACATGTTTGTTGTAGGAGAAATATACAGGCGTCGTGACCTCCATGAACTGTTCGGTGGCCAACGGCAGGGCGGAATAAGCACGCCTTCCGGCCAAAATTTTATAATGCTCTTTACCGGAAGCCAAGGACAGCAATATGGCTATCAGGCCGGATGGTCTGAAGAGGGATTCTATCTTTACACGGGTGTAGGTCAACGTGGTGATATGTTGTTTGAGCGGGGAAACTCGGCAATCCTCGAGCACACAGCGAATGGCAAGGGTATTCACCTTTTTGAGAATGACAGCAAAGGTAATGTTCGCTATGTAGGTGAAATGGTCTGTACAGGGTTTCGTGATGTGCAAGGGCCAGACATCGATGGTAATGACCGTCGGGTAATAGTCTTTGAGCTGACATCTGCTGATGCCTTGGACGGTGCGATTGAAGGGGACGATGAATATGAACGGATGTGGAAGGAGCCTCTCGGCAAGCTTCGAAAGCAGGCAACCACATCGTATATGTCGAAGAATAGCCCTGCAGAAAGAAGAGCTCTTGCGAGATCGAGAAGTAAGGCCATAAGAGTCTATGCGCTGAGACGAGCCAATGGTGTGTGCGAGGCGTGCGGAAAGAACGGACCTTTCAGGACCAGTTCAGGTCGACCCTACCTTGAAACCCACCATATAAGTCGATTGTGTGATGGTGGCCCGGATGACCCATGGTGGGTTATTGGCCTGTGCCCGAGCTGCCATAAGCGAGCCCATTATAGTGCAGATAAATCTGAATTCAATCATCGGCTTGAAGGTATTGCTGAAAGGAAAGAGAGGCGAAGGTTCAAAGATGAAAAGAGGGGAAAGAATCAAAGGACCGGAATTGATCGCAGGACCGGAATTGATCGCAGGACCGGAAAAGATCCAAGGAGTGGAAGAAATACGAGAAAATAAGAGGTGTTGGATGCAGTGAATGCCTGATCGAAGTTAAGCAGGAAAAGCTAAACAGCTTCGATAGTGGAAGGTGGTTTTTTCGTTATATTATAGGTTACGCTCACCACACCAGGGACCTCTGTTGTGATTCTCTCTGCCAGCCGGTCCAAGACTTTGTTGGCGAGTCTGGTGGGCGATCCGATTTTCGCATCTGTGCTCTCCCAGCATCTAACCTCTATCTGGTACCCGTAGTCTCTCTTTCCATCCCGTATGCCGGTAACCCTATCCTCATGGAGAATCGCCAGATACTGAAATGCTCCGCTCTGCGCAAGTTCTTCCTCAACAATCGTCGTGGCACTTCTCACCAACCTTACTCTTTCGGGCGTAACCTCACCCATTACCCTGGCAGCTAGGGCTGGTCCTGGGAATGGAGGCCGACTGTAGATCTCTTCTGGCAGCCCCAGGGCTTTACCAAGCTTTCTGATTGAAGATTTCCGAAGTTGAATCAAGGGTTCTATTACTCGGTAACCATAAGCTTCCTCTGGGTTGATGCCAAGCTGCTCGAGGATATTGTGCTGCCGTTTGATCCCGGCAACAGTTTCTTCAACATCAGTGTAATTGGTGCCTTGAAGCAGGAATTTGGAACCACTTTCTCTTACTAACCGCGCAAAAACATCTCCATAGAAGGAGCGAGTGATGGCGTGGCGTTTCTCTTCCGGATCAGTTTGACCTTTTAAGGCATCAAAAAAGGTTTCCTGGGCATCAATCAGCTCAACAGGTACCCCTAACTTCTTAAACACCGAAACAATGTGTTCGGGTTCCCCTGCCCTCATGAGTCCCGAATCAATGAAATAGGTTTTAAGCCTGTCGCCCAGCGCCTGATGAGCGAGCATGGTAACAACTGCGGAGTCAACACCGCCGGAAAGCGCACTGATGGCAACCCTGTCGTCAACTTCGGAGGAGATCTCCTGAACCTTTTCCGCAATGAATCTCTCGGTATCTAATTCCTCGAGTGTAATTTCCTTGACATCCATAATACCTCCTTTCACGATATCCTAGGTTATGACGCAGTGAACAGAAACGCTCGCTACATCTCTGTGGAGATTATCGTCCTTATGTTGGTAGCGAGGGCAGATGAGTTCGTAATTGATTGTCGCTTGCGGTTAACAAACTGCCTCCCCGAAGCCCAAAGAACTCAATCACACCTGAACTATTTACGAACTACCACAAGTACTACAGCTTGGGGCGTTGCACGTGCTGCAAGTAGAGCCATGCGAACTCGAGAACTCACCATCGCTCTTGTGGGAAAACGCGGAAAGAAATTTCTTGATCTTATTGCCTTTACAGGTAGGGCAAGATACCTCTTCATTACCGAATACCAAGACTTCAAAATCCTTATCACACTCTGCGCAATGATATTCATATATAGGCATGTCAGGTCCTCATTACGACGTTTTTATACACCAAAGATAAGACCTGGTGCAACACTTGTCGAGATTTTTTGAGCATTTTTTGGAGGTACAAGCCGATTGCGTTTATAGAATCATCTGATCCAAGGATGCTATTGAAATAGAGTGTTTTCTATTTCACATCGAAGATTTTGCCAGGGTTCAGGATCACATTTGGATCAAAAACCTTCTTTATTCTGCTCATAAGTTCCAAACCTGCCTGTGGTATCTCCATACCAATATATGGTTTCTTGGTTATCCCCACTCCGTGTTCACCTGAGATTGTGCCTTTAAGGTCGATGACAAGCTTCAGTATCTCTTTCAAGGCCTTATCTGCTTTTGCTGATTCATCCTTGTCATCTCTGTTGAACATGATATTTACATGGATATTCCCGTCTCCAGCATGTCCAAATGAAGGAATAGGTAAATTGTATTTCCGCCCGATATCCGAGAGGCGTGTAACGAAATCAGCAAGAGAGCTCCTCGGAACAACTACATCCTGGTTAATCTTGTGAGGCCTTAATTGTAGAAGGGATGGTGACAAATTCCTCCGTGCCTTCCAAAGAACTTCTGCCTCCCCTTTATCCCTGGCAAGGCGAAATTCAACTATTCCCATTTTCTGGCAGAGCGCCTCTATTTTCCTTACATCTCTATCTATCAGGACTTGATCCCCATCAACTTCTATCAAGAGGAGAGTCACATCACCTTTTGGGAGGTCAAGGTTAAGCTGGTCTCTAACACACTCAACTGATAGGCTTTCCATGAACTCGATGGTCGTTGGGACAATCTTTTCCTTGATGATCATGGATACGCACCGTGCGGCAGACAATATGTCAGGAAAAACAGCCAGCATCGTTTTTTTCATCGCAGGTTTTGGAATGAGCCTGAGGGTAATCTCTGTAATAATGGCCAGGGTGCCCTCTGAGCCGACCATAAGTCTGGTAAGATCATAGCCCACAACGCCTTTGGCGGTCTGCACCCCAGTGGTGAGAATTTCACCCGTTGGTAGCACCACTTTTAGTGCAAGCACGTAGTCTCTTGTTACCCCATATTTTACCGCCCTTAGACCACCGGCACACTCGGCTACGTTACCCCCTATGGTTGAAACATCCAGGCTCGCTGGATCAGGCGGATAAAACAGGCCCCGTTTTTCCACCTCTTCCTGCAGATGGCCGGTTATTACGCCTGGCTCCACCTTTGCTATCAAATTATCTTCATCGATTAGAAGAATCCGGTCGAATCTGTCCATTGCAACTACCAACCCACCTTGCACAGCAAGGGCACCACCACTCATACCGCTTCCAGCTCCCCGCGGTACGACAGGAAAGCGCTCCCTATTGGCGAGCTGCAAGATTCGGGATATCTCGCCTGCATCTTTGGGAAAAGCTACCACATCAGGCATGAATTGGTGTTGAGTTCCATCGTGGGAGTAGGGAAGCAGATCTTCCGTCTTGATGAGGATATTCTTCTCACCAACGGTATGAGTGAGTTTTGAGAGAACTGATTTGGGGATCATGAATCGCAGGGGGATCGGTTGTCTAGGGATCTTTTCAAGGTCATGCTATCTGTATATTTGAGGTCACCGCCCAGGGGAATACCTAAGGCAATTCTTGTAATGCTTAAACCCCTTCCTTTCAGAAAATCAGTAAGATAGGAAGCGGTAGCCTCTCCTTCTACGGTTGGATTAAGGGCTAGTATAACCTCTCTGATGTCTTCCTTTTTCAGCCGTGACATAAGCTCAGATATGCGCAGATCTTCAACCCCAATACCGTCTAAAGGGGAAAGAACTCCCTGAAGGATATGGTACCTGCCCCTAAAGGCCCCTGATTTCTCAATGGCCAGTTGTTCTCCAGGCCCTTCGATAACGCAGAGAATGCTGTTTGCCCTTCTTTGATCGGTGCAAATGGGGCATGGGTCAGTATCCGTAAGGTTGAAGCAGACAGAGCAGAACTTGATCTTTTCTTTTACGTCCAGGAGGCTCTGCGCCAGTCCCTCTGCGAGTTCCTTTGGACTCCTCAAAACGTAGAGGGCTAATCTCTCCGCTGATTTCTTTCCAATGCCGGGAAATTTACTGAATTGTTCGATTAGTCTTCCGAGTGATGGCGGATAAATTCCCATAATTCAAACTCTATATTATGCCTGGTATCTTGACTCCACCGGTCAACTGGGCCATCTTCTCACTGACCATTTGTTTTGCTTGATACAATGCGTCGTTGACTGCGGCCAAAACAAGATCTTCTAACATTTCAACGTCATCCGGATCCACTACCTCGGGATCAATCTTTATCGAAACGATTTCCTGTTTTCCATTTGCTACAACGGTAACCATCCCGCCTCCGGCGGATGCCTCAACCGTCTTTTCACCTAACTCTTCTTGTAATTTTGCCATCTTCTCCTGAAGCTCTTGCGCCTTTTTTAGCAAATTACCCATATTAGGCAGCCCTTTCATCAACGTGACCTCCATATAAATCCGTTAAACGGGTTGAAAGTTTTATCCGCCTGTGGCGGAAACTCATCGGCTGTTACTCGCCATCGACCTATACATCTATCTGAAACGATGGAATAAGGGAGTTTTGGAGCAATGCAGACGATTGAAAACACCGAGATCCTCTATTACCCACTATTCGACCCCTCCATTATTCCAATCCAGCACAAGGTACCCTGGAAGCTGGACCTTCTGTTCAATAGGGGGGGACGAAGAGGGCTTCTGGGGCAGGGAAGGTGGCCCTTTTCTACCACAGCCTACAAGTACTACGAGAAGTAGTACCACAACAAGGAGCCTCAACACATTTCTTTTGGTCATGTTTTTAGCTCTTCTCTTGCATTGTTTAGTGCATTTTTAACTGTCTTTGACCCGGTGCCCCCATGAATATTTCTCCGCTCAATACACAGAGATGGATCCAGCCATCCGTACACATCATCGTCAATGAGGGGACTAAATCGTTTCATTTCAGCTAGGTCTAACTGATGCAGCTCCTTGTTTTTCTTTTGAGCGGACAGGATCATATCCCCCACAAGGTGATGGGCGTGCCGGAATGTCATCCCCTTAGTAACGAGATAATCAGCCAGGTCTGTGGCAACCAGATATCCTTGCGCAACAGCCTTTTTGATGGTCTCTTTTTTGAATGTTACCTCTTTGAGAAGGGGAGAAAGGATAGCGAGTGATTTTTCTATTGTATCGGCAGTATCAAAGAGGGGCTCCTTATCTTCTTGCATGTCCTTGTTATAGGCGAGGGGAAGTCCTTTCATGGTGGTAAGAAGAGAAATCAAATTCCCGTACACCCTTCCGGTTTTTCCCCTGATCAGCTCAGGAATATCAGGATTCTTTTTCTGGGGCATGATGCTGCTACCGGTAGCAAAGGCATCGGAGATCTCGACAAAGTCAAATTCCTGGGTGGACCAGATAATCAGCTCTTCACAGAGACGGGAAAGGTGCATCATTAAGAGGGCAGAAACAAACATAAACTCAATTATGAAGTCCCTGTCTGATACTGCATCCATACTGTTGGCAGTGATGCCTTGCATGTGCAGCTCTCTGGACAGGAATTCCCTATCTATATTGAAGGTTGCCCCGGCCAATGCTGCGCTACCCAAAGGAAGAACGTTGGTTCTCTTTAAGGCTTCCTCATAACGGCTCGTGTCCCTCTTGAGCATCTCGTAGTAAGCAAGCAGGTGATGTGCCAGGAGGACCGGCTGAGCCCGCTGGAGATGGGTGTAGCCTGGGATAATCAGGTCGTGGTTTTCTTCTGCCAGCTCGATCAAGGATACCTGGAATTCCTTTACGAGGTGGATAATTCTGATAATTGAATTTCTAACGTATAGTCTCGTATCGAGGGCTATTTGATCGTTTCTGCTTCTACCAGTATGGAGCTTTTCCCCTAAGGGGCCAATCTTTTCTATGAGAGCGTTCTCAATGTGGGTA
>DAOVRY010000023.1 GCA_030633645.1 Pseudomonadota bacterium
ACGAGGTGGATAATTCTGATAATTGAATTTCTAACGTATAGTCTCGTATCGAGGGCTATTTGATCGTTTCTGCTTCTACCAGTATGGAGCTTTTCCCCTAAGGGGCCAATCTTTTCTATGAGAGCGTTCTCAATGTGGGTAAGGATATCCTCCAGGCCTTCGTCAAATCTGAGGTCTCCCCCCTCTATTTCACGGTCGATCTCTTCTAAGGCATTGAGGATGGCCGCAGACTCGTCTTTACTGATTATGCTCTGTTTTCCGAGCATCTTGCAGTACGCCATGCTCCCTTCAATATCCTCTTTAAAGAGTCTCTTGTCAAAATGTATGGAGGCATTGAAGCTATCTGCTCTTTGATCTGTGCCCGTCTTGAAGCGGCCTCCCCAGAGCTTGCCGCCCATGTTACTTTCCCCGTCTCATGAGATTTGCGATTTTTAATCTAAGACCGTTAAGCCTGATAAATCCCTCCGCATCCTTCTGATTATACACCGTATCCTCCTCAAATGTGACAAACTCATCACTGTAGAGGGATACATCGGATTTTCTCCCCACTACGGTGCAGTTGCCCTTGTACAATTTGAGCCGTACCCTGCCAGTAACATTTCGTTGGGTCTCATCAATAAGACACTGAAGGGCCTGCCTCTCCGGAGAGAACCAGTAGCCGTAGTAGATCATCTCGGAGTACTTGGGCGTCAGTGCATCCCGCATGTGCATAACTTCACGGTCCATGGTAATGGATTCCATGGCAATGTGGGCAATCCGTAAGATCGTTCCCCCGGGAGTTTCGTATACACCCCTCGATTTCATACCAACGTATCTGTTTTCCACTATATCCACTCGACCGACACCATTTTTGCCCCCCACTTCATTGAGTCTGCTCAGGAGAATTGCAGGCGAAACCCTCTCACCATCAATAGCCACAGGATTTCCATCTTCAAAATCTATTTCCACATAGCTAACCCTATCAGGGGCATTTTGAGGAGATACGGACATAACAAACATATCCTCTGATGGTTCTCGCCACGGATCTTCCAGAATGCCACCCTCAAAACTGATATGGAGAAGATTCCGGTCACTGCTATAGGGTTTTTCTCTGGTAACAGGGATGGGTACACCCTTTTTTTCGGCGTATCTTATGAGGTCTTCTCTTCCCTTGAAATCCCATATCTTCCAAGGGGCTATGATCTTCAGGTCTGGATCCAGGGCCATATAAGCAAGCTCAAACCTAACCTGATCATTGCCTTTGCCCGTGGCACCATGGCTGACTGCATTTGCGCCTTTGCTTCTTGCTGCAGCCACCTGGTGTTTGGCTATGAGGGGCCTGGCCAGAGAGGTACCCAGAAGGTAGGTATTCTCATAAATGGCGTTGGCTCGCAAGGCTGGCCAGACAAAATCCCTGACAAACTCTTCCCTGAGATCCTCGGCAATTACTTCATCTGCACCTGCTTCGAGTGCCCTTTGTTTTAGTCCATCAATGTCTTCCTCCTGACCAAGGTCAGCAGCATAGGCAATAACAGGACACCCGTAAGTCTCCTTGAGCCAGGAAGGGATGACCGATGTGTCTAAGCCACCAGAGTATGCTAGTACAATCTTTTTTACCCCTTGAGTCATTTTCTCTCTTTCTATTCTTGGGTTTTTTTCAAAAAGTGTTCTGTGGTTTCCCCAGGGAGGTATCAGTTCAGAACTGAACGCTGAATTCCTCTAATAACAGCAGCGATATCATCTGTGGTGAGGTCTCGGAAAGTTGACAGAGCTTTTTTTATATCTCCTTTTCCTTGAATATCTGATCCAGGCAGTTAATGAGGAGATCAATCTCTTCTTTCCCTATGATCAGAGGAGGGACGAACCTGAGCACTCTTTCCTGTACACAGTTAATCAAAAAACCCCTTTCCATGCAGGCACTAACAAAAGGAGCTCCCTCTGTATCCAACTCTACCCCAACGATAAGCCCTAATCCCCTAATATCCTTAATGATGCCGTGCTTTTGCTGAAGGTTCCTGAACTCATCTCTGAAGTAGTCTCCTATCACTCTGGCATTCTCGATCCAATCATCATTCAAAAGACTTTTGACAACGGCAGTGGCTCCTGCTGTAATAAGGGGTGTACCCCCGAATGTGGTCGCATGACTTCCGGGACCAAATGCGTCGTTTAGTTCCTCTCTGGCCAGCATTGCACCTATGGGTATTCCATTACCCAGGGCCTTGGCCAGGGTTATGATATCGGGTGTTATTCCAAAATGTTGATATGCAAAGAGCCTCCCTGTCCTTCCCATACCGACCTGTATCTCGTCCAAGATTAAGAGCATACCGTGCTCTGTGCAGATCTCTCTGACACCTTTTAAGTAATCAGGATCAGGCAAAACAACGCCCCCTTCACCCTGTATCGGCTCTAACATCAAAGCACACACTGATTCATCTATGGACGATCCCAATTTTTTTAAATCATTAAAAGGCACAAATCTAAAACCCTCGAGAAGAGGATCAAACCCAGTTCTGATCCTTTCTTGGCCGGTAGCGGAGAGGGTGGCCATGGTGCGCCCGTGGAATGAGTTCTCCATGGTCATGATGATATATCTTCCCGAGCCAAATTTTTCTCTCGAGTAACGCCTGGCCAATTTTATGGCTGCCTCGTTAGCCTCCGCACCGCTGTTACAAAAAAATACCCTGTCCGCAAAGGAATTTTCTACCAATATTTGGGCAAGCTCTGTCTGGGGCTCGGTGTAGAAAAGGTTGGATACATGGACAAGTTTTTGCGACTGTTCGTATAGGGCCTTGCTCAGTATAGGTGAACTGTGTCCTAGGGAACAGACAGCAATGCCTCCTACAAAGTCGAGGTACTCCTTGCCGTTTTCATCCCATACCCGGCACCCATCTCCCTTGACCAGGGTGACGGGAATGCGTTTGTATGTATGAAACATATATCTATCAGCCTTGTCTATTGTATGAGAGGTCATGGTTATAACTAAACTCCAAAGTGAGCTAAAGTTGTGGATCGGATTCCAGGTAATCTATTACCTTTGGGCACTTTTAACTTTAGGCACCTATTAATTCAAAACTATCTCCGTTCCTACTCCCTCATCTGTAAGTATCTCTAAGAGCAGTGCATGTTCCTTTCTGCCATCAATAATATGGACCTTTTCCACTCCGCCCTTAAGGGCCTCAAAACTGCATTGGAGCTTTGGTATCATGCCTTCCTTGATAACCCCACGAGCGATCATACGGTCGACGTCGTCCATAGTAAGACTGCTGACAAGATTACCATCACTGTCAAGAACACCCTCCACATCGGTCAACAGGATGAGCTTTCTAGCCTTGAGAGATGAGGCAATATGACCGGCAACCAGATCAGCATTGATATTGTACGTCTCATTGTCTTTGCCAACGCCAACAGGCGCAATCACAGGAATAAATTCGTCATTAATGAGACTCATTATTATACGGTTGTTGATGGAAACAACCTCGCCTACCAGACCAATGTCTATTATCTCCGGTGGGTGATCAGGTTTATCCCCTTGCTCATCAGGATTTGATATGAGCTTAAGCTTGCTTGCGGTTATAAGATGGCCATCTTTGCCTGAGAGACCGACTGCCTGGCCACCGTGTTGATTTATGGTGGCTACAATCTCTTTGTTCACTTTACCAGCAAGAACCATTTCAACTACATCCATTGTCTTCTCATCAGTGATTCTGTGTCCAGCAACAAAATTCGATTTTATGGAGAGTTTGCTTAGGAATTTCCCTATCTGAGGCCCGCCTCCGTGGACCACTACTGGGTTGAGACCTACGTATTTCATAAGAATGATATCCAAAGCAAAGCCCTTCTTCAGTTTGGCATCAACCATTGCATGACCGCCATACTTGATGACCATGGTCTGCCCGTTGAATTTCCTTATGTAGGGCAGGGCCTCAATCAGAATCCTTGCCCTATCCAGTCCGGTATCCATTGTATCCATTGTGTTTGTTGTGATTAAATCCTAAAATACTCAATTTTAAGTACCTAAAGTGAGCTAGAGTCTAAGGTATATAAAGTCAAAAAGCACCTTTTTACTTAACTCGTTGAGTAGGCAACCGCTCAACCAATCCCTAAATCCCTCAATTGACAATTCCTATAGAATATATCTGCTGAGGTTTCTATCTTCCAATATCTCGCTTAACTTCTGTCTTACATAGTCCCTATCAATGGTTATTTCTTTTTCTTGAGTGTCTGACGCGTTGAAAGAGATATCATCCAACAGTGCTTCCATTACCGTATGCAAGCGGCGTGCACCAATATTTTCCATGCTCTCATTGGCCGAAAATGCCATCTCTGCTATCTCTGATACGGCTGATTCAGTAAACTCTAGCGCTATTCCTTCAGTAGCTAATAAAGCCTCGTATTGAATTATCAAGGCATTTTTAGGCTCTGTCAGTATCCTGACGAAATCCTCATGTGTCAGGGCGTTGAGTTCAACCCTGATAGGAAAACGACCCTGGAGTTCAGGCAAAAGGTCAGAGGGTTTGCTTCCGTGGAAAGCACCGGATGCAATGAATAAGATATGATCTGTCTTTACCATGCCGTATTTTGTGAGCACTGTTGATCCCTCTACAATGGGAAGGAGATCTCTTTGCACTCCCTCCCTCGATACATCAGGGCCAGATCCTGACTCACTGCCGACTATTTTGTCCAGTTCGTCTAAGAAGATGATCCCATTTTGCTCGGTCCGGCGAATGGCCTCTTCAACAACCCTATCAAAATCAATCAACTTTTGTGATTCCTGCTGCGTTAGTATCTCGATTGCCTCTTTTACCTTCACCCTCCTTTTCTTGGTCTTAGGAGGGAGAATTTGCCCGAAAATCTCTTTCACATTCATATCAAGCTCTTCTAACCCGGCGCCAGAGAATATCTCTACAAGGGGAAAAGACTTGTCAGTTATCTCCAGCTCAACATACCGTTCATCCAGCTTGCCATTCCTTAAGAGCCGCCTTAGTTTCTCCCTGGTAGAGTTAGCGTCGGTAGGTTCGCTTCTCACTACCTCCAGCATTCCTTCCCTCTTTTCCTCGGGGTCTTTCTCAATTTCCTTTTTTGGTTTCGGAAGAAGGATATCCAGCAATCTATCTTCTGCCAACTCCATTGCCTTGGTCTTAACCTTTTCTTGTTCTTCTTGTTTAGCCATATTTACGCCCAGCTCGATCAGATCCCTGATCATACTCTCTACGTCTCTGCCCACATAACCAATCTCAGTAAATTTCGAGGCCTCTATCTTCAAGAAGGGAGAATTTGCTAACCTGGCAAGGCGTCTTGCTATCTCTGTTTTTCCAACACCAGTAGGGCCTATCATAATAATATTCTTGGGTGCTATTTCATCTCTGAGCTCTTGGGGGACCTGTTGTCTGCGCCATCTATTCCTAAGGGCGATAGCCACCGAGCGTTTTGCATTATCTTGGCCAACTATATATTTATCCAGTTCTGAGACGATCTCTCTTGGTGTAAAGACCTTCATCTCTTTTTCTGTTATATCACTCTTTTCCATTTGATCTCCATATGAGCCGTGAAGGGCCGCAGTAGAGAAATAGCGATTTACTATTACATGCTTTTTTTCGGCGTGGTCAGCGTTTTGATTTCAAACTCCTCATTGGTGTAGAGGCAGATAGAAGCTGCAATTTTCATTGATTCAAGCGCCATAGATTCGGGGTCTAAATCCGTGTGAGCGAGAAGGGCCTTTGCAGCAGCTAATGCATAGGGCCCTCCGGAACCAATAGCAGCCACCTCTTCATCCGGTTCAATCACATCTCCATTACCTGATAATATGAGGGTATGTTTCCTGTCCATAGCAAGGAGCAAGGCCTCTAATCTACGGAGAATTTTGTCCGTTCTCCAATCCTTGGCTAACTCGACGGAGGCTCTGGGAAGGTTTCCATTGAATTTTTCCAGCTTTCCCTCCAGCTTTTCGAAAAGAGCAAAGGCATCTGCTGTTGCCCCGGCAAAACCTACCAGAACCTGATCATTATACATGAATCTGAGTTTCTTGGCCTTTTGTTTCACAATTGTATTTTCCACGGTGACCTGCCCATCTGCTGCCATGACTGCCTGCCCCTGTTTCCTAATGGATAAGATAGTGGTGCTCCTGATCTTTTGGTTTGGCAAATATCTATGGTGATCTTGTGATGTCAAGAGATGCCCTCCCTTTGGGATTTACAGAATTAGCTTCTCGGATGAGATCTATCATAAACCTCCATTAATTTGTCTATGCTCACATGCGTGTATTTCTGGGTACTCGAGAGGTTCACATGGCCCAATAGTTCCTGGATTGACCGTAGATCTGCACCACCGTCCAAGAGATGCGTGGCAAAGGTGTGGCGTATTGAATGGGGGCTAATTTCCATTCTGATGCCGCATTCTCTTGAGTATCTTTTGACCATTCTATGCACATTGCGGGTGGAGAGCCTGCCGCCCCTGTAATTAAGAAAGAGAGGTCCTTGACCCCTTAGGTATCCAGCCTTTTTCCTCCTCTTCTCAGAATGTTCGAGATATTCTCTAATCGCAGCGATAGCCTTTCTGCCAACTGGTATAAGCCTCTCTTTCCCGCCTTTACCTGAAACCCTCACAAGCCGGGAAGCAAGATCTAGGCTGTCTATGTCTAAATCAACGAGTTCACTGACCCTGAGGCCAGATGAATAAAGGAGTTCCAAAATAGCCAGATCCCTGAGCCCCAATTCTTTTTCCCTGTCAGGTTGCTCCAGCAGGGCGAACATATCATCTATGGGGAGATAAGTGGGGATATAGCGCTCCTGTTTGGGAGTGGCTATCTCTGCCGCAGGATTACACGAAGTAAGCCCTCTCAACTCCAGGTACTTGAAAAAGGATTTTAATACCGAAAGCTTGCGAGCAATGGTAGTTCGCTGGCACCTATCAAAGAGGTCTCCCAGATATGACCTGATGAGTGAATAGTCTACCAGGTCGATTTCTAGATCACCGTCTTTTATATCTCTTTTGGCTACAAAAAATTCGCTAAATTGCCTGAGATCGCTTTCATAGTTTCTGATGGTGTGTTCTGAATATCCTTTTTCTTTCTGGATATAGGCAATAAAAGAGGATATCAGGTTTTTCATGTTATTCAGTCACCTGCCACAAGACATAAGGGAAAGAAGGAAATCATATTTAACCTTTAATATGTATCATATTTCTGGATATTAGCAACTAAAAATTGTTTATCAGTCTCAACTTGGGGGATTTGAGAGCGTGGGGTTTAGGTTTATTGATCTGCCCCAATGAGTTGGCAGCACAGATTGAACAAGCACGAGGGTAGGGGAGATAGGTGGTGCAAACCTGGCTGTGAGTGGTAAAAGGACACACACAGGAAGGGACGTGGGGGTGCTGAAATTGCCGTTGAGGCGTATTCTTATTTTTAGGAAAAAGATCCAAATGAGGTGTGCGAGCTAATGAAGCTCTTTTATCGCCTGTCTAAAGAGTTCGTTAATGGACAGGGTAAGCTCAGATGCCTCTTCAAGCAGGTGTTGGACTTCTACTAAATTCTCACTACCTGCCTTTTTTGACCATTCACGGTAGGTGTTGACGTGATCATCATTATGCTTAATCCAAAATTCCAATAGCTTGCCCAGTTTTTCCCTTTCTGATAAGCTGCTCTGGCCCTCAATGCGTGTATCTTCGTGGTGATGGTGGTGATTCACTAAAAACCCCCGCTTGGAACAGTTTCAAGCCTCTATTCTTCTTCCAACAAAATCCTGTGATCGACAAGGTTCATTTCCTTGATCCTTGCTTTGATTGTGCGCTGTCCGCCAAAAATGTCCTGGAGATATATCCCGTTTCCCTCAGGCCTCAGGATATCG
>DAOVRY010000301.1 GCA_030633645.1 Pseudomonadota bacterium
ATCTCTGCAAATTGGACCGCGGCCTTGTGCTGCCCCTCTCCGGCGGCTGGTCGAAACCCCTGATCAAACATCAAGGCCCGTGTAGCTTGCAAAATAGCATTATAAGCAATGCTAAAGGCTCAATCCCTGTCATGAGCCATGGTCGCTCTGGCCGCCTTGATATCTCTCTTGGGTAGGTCAATCCTATTCTTAATCTGAAACGTAGATGCTTTAAATGGCTTTATTAGCCCCCTGCTGGCCAATGTTTCGAAGTTCGTTTTCATCGCCCACCAATAAGATTTTAGGACCGTTCAGCACACGTGTGATAAATGAGTCATTTTCTTTCAATCGCTTTCGTATTTCAGAAAAATCATAAAGCGAAGGGTTTATGTCTCGTGCGAGGACTCGTTCTGGTTCCCTTAATACCCTCAAAAGCTGCTCAAGGGGAATCTTCCCGATGATCATCAAGTCAATGTCACTCTTAGCTGTTTCTTGTCCTGATGCCAGAGAACCATATATAAATGCAAAGTCTATATCTTTTTCTTCTGATAAAACCTCTTGAAGAGTTGGAACGGCACCTCTTGTTTTAACAAAAATTGATTTCAGTTCCTCATATAATAGGAATTCCTTGTCCAGACTATAATATTTTAGATTACCCTCCTTTCTGCTGTTTAGAAGTCCAATCCCCGCCAGTTTTCGGAGTTCAAGAGTAATATTCTTATAATCTTCACCGGTTATTCTTTCGAGTTCTCTGACATAGAAATCTCTACCCTGATGCAAAAAGAAAGTACTGAGAAGTTCGATTCTTACTTTTGATGTGAATAGTGCTGGAAGCATATGATTACCTATTGATGATCTTATTACATCAATTGATGGCTATATTACATCATTAAAATCAGTGGGTCAAATTACTAGAATTTGCCAGTCTTAACTACAGTCTTAGGAGTTAAGTTTACCTGATTCTCCAAACGCGGTCTCCAGGTAAAGGATAATCAACGTCATAATCTGGTGCTTCTCATCATTGATCAGCAAGGCCATCATCCTTTTTCCTAGCTAATTGCTCCACCTCCCGGGGATTGGGGTGTTACAGAACTTACACCTGCCAGCGTTTATGTTGAATTCGCTAAGTTCATAACCGATTCGCCTAATCAGGATTTTGTGGCAGTTGTGGCAGTAGGTATTGTATGCATCATGACCAGGGACATTCCCAAGGTAGACATAATGAATCCCCTCCTTGAGGGCTATATCCCTCAGAAGCTCCAGGGTTTTCACTGGCGTAGCAGGCAGCCTGTCCAATTTATACCGGGGGAAGAAGCGCAAAAAGTGCAGAGGATAATTAGGCCCCAATTCCTTCAATATCCAGCCACACATTCTTTTTGTCATCTCTGGTTTATCCACATATCCGGGCACAACGAGGGTGGTCATCTCAAACCATACCCCTTTCTCGTGTAGCAGCTTAAAGGTATTTAGTACCGGCTGAAGTGTTCCGCCATTAAGTCTCCTATAGATGTCATCATCGTATGACTTGAGATTTACGTTGGCAGCGTCTAGGTACTGGGCGAGATCCTCCAGTGGTTTTGTGTTTATATAACCGTTTGAAACCAAAACATTTTTTATACCTTCTGCACTTGCAAGCCGGGCGGTATCATACATATACTCGTAGTATGAAATCGGTTCCGAATAGGTGTAGGCAATGGAGGGTATATTTTTTTCCTTGGTGATCCTGACAACATCAGCAGGAAAGAGCTCGTGGTGGTTCACCTCTTCAGGTTTTCTCTGGGAAATCTCCCAGTTCTGACAGTTCAGACATCTGAAATTGCAGCCAGCTGCTGCTATAGAAAATACCAGAGTAGTAGGATAGAAATGGCTGAGGGGTTTTTTCTCAATGGGGTCAATATGAATAGCACAGGGGTTTCCGTAGGCAAGGGAGTAGAGCTTTCCCCCTATATTTACCTTTGACCTACACACGCTCCTGTCTCCAGGTCTCAAATAACATCTGTTGGGGCAAACCATACATTGGACATCCTTCCCATTTGTCGTATAGTGGAATCCCTCGATCGACCACTTCCAAAGGCTCTTCGGGGCATCGTTCTTAAAAACATGACCCCTGATATCCTTCTTTTCCTCGTTTTTGCCGCTCGGCCAGAAACAGTGACCTTCTGTTGCTACCCAGAGGGAGATGAACCCCATCTCTTTTAAGAATTCTTTCCTGCTTATATGTCGTTTCATTTCTCGCAGTGTCCGTTGTCAGTTGTGGGTAGTCCGTTGGCTTGAATCGTTCCCCTTGTACTCCCTTCAGTTATGAAATGCCTGTTTTTGTTGAGTATACTATCTTTCGTGCCCTAAGGCCCTTTGTTTTTACATCAAAAACACGCATCTCGAAACATGGAACAATCAGCAATTTACATGCTCCCATTCCTATGCTCTTAAAACCACCACGGTGCTTGCAGCCTTTATCAAGATTAGGCCAATAATAGCAGCCTGAACACCAAAAAGAGGGATCAACAAAGTTCCTATTGCAAGGGTACCAGCACCAGCGCCTACCAGGTCAGCGGCAAATAGGCCGGCTGCAGGACTTCTCTCTTCCCCTATTATCTCTGCAGCAATAGGGAACTGGAATCCGCACACCATGGAAAAG
>DAOVRY010000229.1 GCA_030633645.1 Pseudomonadota bacterium
AGCTCTCAGAGAAGATCTTGGACCCCATGATACGGGGAAAAAACAGGTGAATTCGAACAGGGTCTCGAACGATGTGGTAACCACCATTGATCCCCATGAACTCATAACGAATAATATCAAACTTCCATCCTTACCAACCATATACCTGCAAATCAGCGAAGCCATTAATAGACCAAACAGTTCAGCCCGTGATATTGCTGAAGTAATCAGCAAAGATACCAGCCTCTCTGCGCGGGTCTTGGAAATAGTCAACAGTGCATTCTATGGTTTTCCATCAAAAATAGATACCTTATCTCGAGCCGTAACCATTGTAGGCACCAACCAGCTTAGCACTCTGGCTCTGGGGATCAATATCATCAGGGTGTTCAAAAGAATCCCCTCCCGTCTCATTGACATGAAATCATTCTGGGAGCACAGCCTTGCTTGTGGAATCAGTGCCCGAATTATCGCTGGGTACAAAAGGATTCAGAACACTGAACGGCTATTCGTAGCCGGGCTCCTTCATGATATTGGGCGCCTGATTTTATATAGCAATATACCCCTTCATGCCAAGAACGCCCTTTTGAGCGCAAAATATGGTGACACCCTTCTCTATAAGGCAGAATACGAGACCATGGGTTTTGATCATTCGAAAATAGGTGGGCTCCTGTTAAAGAAATGGAGGTTACCAATTTCTCTGGAAAACAGCGTCAGACACCACCACTCGCCTCACAGATCCAAAGATCCATTGGAACCAGCTATAATACATGTAGCAGATATCATGACCAATGCACTGGGCAGAGGCTCAAGTGGAGAGAGATTCGTTCCTCCTCTGAGTCCAGATGCCTGGGAGTGTATTGGCCTTTCATCCAATATCTTGTCTTCAACCATAAGACAAACAGATCGTCAGATCGAGGAAATCATTCAGTTATTCTTTTAAAATGAGCAATAAACCTCAAGCGAAAGACCACATAAAGTATTTAGAAGAGCGCATCGAATACCTGGAGGAGCTCAATCGTTTTACCCTTGACACCCTGGAGATGGCGGCTTCCCTTGGAGATTTTCAGACCAGTATCAATAAGCTCCAAGAACCTTCCCTTATTTTAGATGAAACAAGATCCCGGGTACAACGCCTGATTCCATTCCAAACATTAGCATTCTTTTTGGTGAATGAGGTGGACCATGAATTTTTCCTTGCTAACTGCCAACCTGAGAGCAACAAAGAGTTTCTGAAAAATGAAGTAGACTTTCTAATCGATAATGGAACATTTGCATGGACTCTCAGGGAAAGAAGACCAGTTATGGTCTCCTCAATGAATTACCAAAGACAGTTAGTGCTCCATGTTATGGCCACGAGTTCCAGAGTAAGAGGTATGCTTGTTGGGTTACTGGAAAAAGGAGAAACAAACATCCCTGATACAGCCCTCTCGCTCTTATCCATTATTCTATTAAATAGCTCCAATGCCTTGGAGAGCTTTGAATTGTATAGAATGATTCGGGAAATAAGTAAGAATCTAGAGAAAAAAGAGAACTATCGTACATTATTTGAGGCCGCTCCCGACGGTGTGGAAGTACTGGATGCTCGCGGAAATGTCGTAGATTGCAATAAAACCCACCAGGTGTTGCTCGGGCGCAAGAAAGAGGAGATAGTTGGGAATCACACAACCGATTTTTTTTCGGACAGCATGAGGTCATTCTTTGAACAAAAGTTTCAAACCTTGAAGGAGACCGGATATGTTGAGGGAGAAATCGAACTCCTTTGTAGTGAGGGTTCTGCCATCCCTGTCTGGAGAAAAGAAAAAGCGATTTACAATGAAAAAAACAAATTCGTTGGCTCGGTGATTTATAATCGCGACATTTCAAGTCTTAAGCGGGCTGAAGAGGAAAAAAGCAGACTCGAGGCTCGGCTCCAACGAGCTCGAAAGATGGAGGCTATCGGTACCCTTGCAGGAGGAGTTGCTCATGACCTAAACAACGTCCTCGGTGGAATCGTTGGTTACCCTGAGTTGCTCATGCTGCAACTCCCTGAAAACAGCCCTCTCCGAAAGCCCCTTTTGACCATGCAACAATCTGGGCAAAAGGCTGCTGCTATCGTGCAGGATCTGTTGACGCTTGCTCGCCGAGGGGTTGTCACTGAAGAAGTGGTAACTGTGAATCAAATTATTACCGAATATCTCAAGAGCCCAGAATATGAAAAGTTGAAACTCTACCATCCTGACGTTCACGCAGATACCAATCTTGAACCAAATCTGCTCCCTGTTTTGGGATCACCTGTTCACCTGTCCAAAACCATTATGAATCTAGTATCTAATGCAGTTGAGGCTATGAACAATGGTGGAACAGTTTTCATAACCACAGAAAACCGATCCATCAAAAACCCTATCAAAGGCTTTGAAACCATAGAAGAGGGTGATTATGCTATGGTTACCGTTTCTGACACAGGGGTCGGCATTCCCTCGGGGGATATAGAAAAGATCTTTGAGCCCTTCTATACAAAAAAGGTGATGGGAAGAAGCGGAACAGGGTTGGGCATGGCTGTGGTGTGGGGAACGGTAAAAGACCATAAAGGATTCATCGATGTTCAAAGCAGTGAAGGAAAAGGAACCACTTTTACTCTCTATTTCCCGATAACGAGACAAAAGCTCATCAAGAGTCAATCCCTTGTATCCATTGAAGATTACCGCGGCAATGGAGCCGCAATAATAGTTGTAGATGATGTGAAAGAACAGCGGGAAATCGCATCTGGAATGCTCCGGGAACTAGGCTACACTGTAACCTGTTTTTCAAGCGGCTTACACGCGGTTCACTATATGAGAAACAACTCGGCAGATCTTTTGGTGCTGGATATGATAATGGATCCCGGAATTGATGGACTTGACACCTATAAAAGAATTCTCCAACTCCACCCTGGACAGAAAGCGATAATGGTGAGCGGATTTTCTGAAACAGAACGGGTGAGAGAGGCTCAGAGACTGGGCGCGAGATCATACATTAAGAAACCCTACACCTTAAATGAACTCGGCACAGCCGTAAGAGCTGTATTGCATGAGTAAAGAACCCACACCCACAATACGTGGTCTTAGAGGCCGCCACAAGATACCTAGGCCCCTACTGATCGATCCCTCCCCCCACTCTCGGTGTCTAATTCCAGTTTGCCTCGCCAAGGAATTCTTACCTTTTCTGAGACCCCCTTTCAGTATCTTGAATACCACCCCGCTGAGCTTAATCTGGAACATTACCGAATCCACGCCTTAAGCTCTTTCATGGTCCTATCTTTAGTCCCTTAAGAATGAGATTCGTGCTTTTTCTGGCAGAAAATATTTTTATATTAAGAACAGCCCATGAAAATCAGAATGTTAAATTCGAAATCCTAAGCACTA
>DAOVRY010000005.1 GCA_030633645.1 Pseudomonadota bacterium
CCGTCCGCTTGCGGCGGGGTTGCCGATATGCGCCTGGCAGGATTCGAACCTGCGGCCTGCGGATTAGAAGTCCGCTGCTCTATCCAACTGAGCTACAGGCGCTTTGGTAATTATATCAGTAAGTTAGGAGGATATCAGAAAAAGCACGATTTGCTTCACTAAAGAATGCCTAGAGCTACTTTTCCACAATAGGATATATAACAAAAACACTGAATATAAATCCAGTGTTTTTGTGGGTTGTTTTATGCGTATTCGTATTGCAACAAAACAAATGATTCGAATTGAAGTAAAAGCAATTTTGTAGTTCCCTACTACATGCCTATTTATATTATAGCATATAGGGATATAAATTTAGGTTACAGGATTGTGGATAACTTAAATTTGGTTTCTACATTCCTTCCAGTTTGCCTTTTACTTCTTGTATGCTTCCAACATCCTCTAACTCAAACTTGGGTTGGCCTGCCATAGGAATACCAGATGGTAGAAGCGGAGTTTTTAAGACCGTGGCAATTTTCTTATCAGGGTCGTAAAGAATAGTATAGGTCTGCCCTTTCTTGGTAGTGTAGGCACATTCTTGCATTATTATCTCTCCCTATACTCTAAGTGGCAGATTATCGAAATTACTCTCCCACCTTACCCCCGTTCCGTTCCAAGCGGGACATATTACTCTTACTAAATCTTTATCAACTTGTACACCAGTTCCTTTGCAAGATTTGCAAGTTTTTTGGTGATATTGTTCTAAGATTGGATTTGTTATTGATAGATGATATTTTTATCTTAGCACATGTAAGAAATCCGGCAATGTGGATAACTTTTGGGGAGTGATAAAGATATGGTGGAATATATTAATGGACGAGAGGCAAAAACAGCACTTTTAGAAGACTTACTGAAAGCTACAAAAGAAAATATAGAAACTACTACAGAACAAAACAAAAAGATGGGACGTTACACAAAATGGATAGTAATAATGACCTTGACAATAACTTGCTTCACGATAGTACAGGTTATTATGACATTGATATGGCGATTTTCTGGCTAAAATCTGGTTAGAGAAAATCTGCCAAAGTATAGAATTCTAGCCAAAATGCTCCTAAATTGTGGTAAAGAAAATATGAGTGATTTTAGTAAGTTAAATAATATCAGCGAGTTAAAAAAACGGACTTCCGAGTATTAGAAGTCCGCTGCTCTATCCAACTGAGCTACAGGCGCAAAAAGATCAAGGCTCTTTTGTTTCAGCTCTCTCTATGAACTCAAGGTTGCCGCCCCAAGGGGGGAGATCAGAGTTTCCTTGAATTTCTATACTGACCTCATAGCGTTTTTCAAGTTCAGCGAGTTCTGCTCTTTTTTTGTTTAAGAGATAGTTGGCCACCATGGTGGGCAGTATACCAGTTACCCTCTCTATATTTCCTTTCGATGAGCCAACCCAGATCTGACGCAAGAAAGAAACTGAGGTGGCCCCGACAGACCGAACCATTCCTCTTCCCTGACAGTACTCACATATCTGGTAGCTTTTTGATTCTATTGATGGCCTTAATCTTTGCCTTGAAAGTTCCAGTAATCCGAATTTTGAGATATAAGAGGCATTTATCTTTGCCTTGTCCCTTTTGAATTCCTCTCTGAGCTGTTTTACCACCGCTCGTTCATGTTTGGGGTCCTTCATGTCAATAAAGTCTATTACTACTAATCCACCTATGTCCCTGAGCCTTAATTGTTTAGCTGTCTCCCGAGCGGCTTCCAGATTGGTTTTATACGCGGTACTCTCCAGGTCTCTTCCCCTTTTTGATCTTCCACTGTTTACATCAATGGCAATCAGGGCCTCAGTGGAGTCAATTACAATTGAACCTCCAGTTCGTAGGGGTACCCTATTACTATAGATTTGTTCGATCTGTTTTTCAATGCCGTATTCAGAGAATATCGGTTTACTCTCCTTGTAAAGTCTCACCCTTCTCTGGTGTCTGGGTGAGATAATCTTCATGAAATCCTTTATCTCAGACCAGGTTTCCTTGTCATCAACCAGAACTTCATCTATCTCTGCGGTAAAATAATCCCTGAGGGTTCTGAGGCCAAGATCTTGTTCTTTGAAGACAAGTGATGGGACAGATTGGGTCTCAGCTCTTTTTTTAATATCATGCCACATTCTCAAGAGATTATTCAAATCTCGCGCTATTACCCGTTTTTTTTGACCTACAGCTGCAGTTCTTACAATATAACCTACCCCATCAGGCAGCACGAGTTGGTTCATATCGGATTTAAGCCTTTGCCTCTCTTCATCTTCCTCTATGTTGTGGGAGACACCAGTTGTTGCTTTACCTGGGGTTAGCACAAGATAACGGCCTGCCAAGGATATGTAGGTGGTAAGGTAGGCCCCTTTTTTGCCTCCCATCTCTTTGGTTACCTGAACAAGGATTTCCTTTCCTTGTTTGAGTGCATTTGCTATTGGAACGGCTGCTTTGGGGTCAGAGACTACTCCTTCCGGTTCATAGTATTCCGGGTGTATCTCTCCCATGGTCAAAAAACCGTTTTTTTCTGCCCCATAATTTATAAAGGCGGCCTGGAGTGATGGCTCAATCCTGGAGACGATAGCTTTATAGATATTACCCTTTATCTCTTCCTTTGCTGAGGTCTCGATGTAGAACTCATCCAAGTCACCATCTTTCAGTATAGCGACCCGGTATTCTTCAGGTTCTACTGCATTGATGAGCATTTTTGATGACATTACGGTCTGCCGTTGGTGTTAAAGTGTTGATAGGCCTGGTACATGAAGGTTCGTAACGCCGCCTCCCTGCCGGGCTGATAGGAACCATCATAGGAGACATCAATGTAGGGGACATTGAGCTTGGCCATGAGTGGCTTGGCTACGGAGGAGGTAAGATTGCTGGGCATACAGGTAAAGGGAAAGATGTTGACAATGCCGTTGTATCCCTGGTGGGCATGCTCTAGAGCTGATGAGATACTGAGACATGCCTCAGTACCAACCTCAAAGGAGAAGGTATTGTCCGTTTTCAGTGCCTTTTCCAGATGCCCGATCTTGTGATCTTCCATAATATCAATATAGGTATTCACAAGCCGGTATACCTTTCTCTGTACCATATACTGGTAGAAGAGTTTGAGATTATATTTGAGATATTTGAGAACTGATTCCTGTACTGCTTTGAGGCGGAATCTTCTAAGATTAAGCCTCAGGGCGGTCCTGGCGAGCCTCACTTGATCATAGGTAATGTAGTTTACCCATTCCCCAACTGAGGCGTTGATTGCCTCGGCGCCATATTTTTCAAGGGTTCGAATGGTGTCCTGGTTAGATTTCAGGTGTGACCGTATATAGATTTCTCCGACCACTGCTATGAGCGGTTTTCTCGGGATCTGTAAGTCGATAATCTCTTTTCCTTGCTCAACAATGTGTGCCAAATCGTCGAGGATACCTGAGAAGTTCTTTTCAGCAGCGTGGTGGACAAAAGACTCACTCATTCGCTCCATTGCATCATTGATGAAGGTGTCGGCCATCCCGGTGTTTTTCTCATAGGGTCTGATCCTCCACAGTAATCTATCCAGAATGTCACCAATGATAAGGGAGAGATACGCGGCTTTATAAAAGCCTTGCAGCTTTTCCTGTGGTATCAATCCATCCAGCGCATAGTCATCCTCTGCACTCAGACTGGTAATCTTCAGCTTGTCTAAACCAGGCAGGGAATCAAGCACTATCCTGTGATATTTGTTATACATACCAAAACGGCAGGGACCGCTCGCCTCGGGCATAAAATACACATAATTTTCAGGATTGAATCTGTTTCCGAGTCGCTCTTTTTCTGTTTTCATGAACTGGAGGATATCTCCCAGGGTGACAACACAGGGAAAGCACTCTTTCCCAGAGGTAAACTCTTTTCCCAGATCGAGACCTTTGTAGGTGTCCATAACCTCGGCGTTTATCCCAAAGCCACGGAAAACCCCTGCCATTAGGTGACACCCAATCCTATTCATCTCCGGAATCAGGCATGTTTTTCCCTGAATGTTAAACCGGCCAACCCCCTCTGATATAGCGCGAAAGGTATCTAGTTGATTTACTGTGTTCATTTTCCTAAGAGGCTACGGCAGTGATTTCTGCAGTTTGGGTGTCTAATGCTTCAATCTTTTGAACCGATTGTATTACGTTTTTGAATGCCTCGAGCCTCGTCATGACCCCAGCAACGGCAGTGTGTTCATCGAGTTCGAGGATTAGATATGGTTTGTCTCCCATAATGTATTTATAGAAGTGCTCGTTAAAGGAATCTGGGCCACAGCTGAAATTAGTGAGGTGGAGGCCAAAGAAATGTGGCATCGTCTTGATGAGCTTGGCTGCTTTCAATACCATGGCACCGTGAGCCCAATACATGTTGGGGAAGTCTGAGAGATCAATATCGCTGATATTCAAGAAGTCCATGGGGAGGGCGGCTAACCCTATTTTGGCCAGATTCTGACCAAGTCTGAGGTTCAATTTCTCGTCGTAGAGGTTATATGGTCGACCCGTGACAACAACCAGGGGTTGATGATTTTCTAAGGAAGTGATAATCTCTGCACCCTTCTTATGCATCTCGTTTTCAAAGTCTTGCTGTCTCCCAAATGCTACCTCTAACGCCCGCCTTACTTTGCTCAGGCTGAGCCCTAAGGTTTTGCCGATCTGTTTATGCAGTTCTGTGCTGAGCAAGTCCAGGTCATACTTGAGATGGACTGTAGGATTTAGGACCTCGCTATCCTTGAATCCCAGTGCCGCCTTGAGCATGTATTGATTGCCTTGCACCAGGGGGCAATAAAAGCTGTTTTTCTTTTCATCCTGAGAGGGAAGATCAATCATATTCGGGAGAAACAGAAATCGTGTTTTGCCCAATAAATCTATGACATGCCCATGTGAGACCTTGACCGGATAGCATGTCTCGGTTGTCATCGATTCAATACCTAATTTTGAGATGCGATCGTTGGTTTTAGGTGTTAACACAGCACGCATCCCAATCTCGTCAAAGAAGCTAGCCCAGAATAGGGCTATCTGGTGGCTATACAATGCCCGCTGCATACCAACAGTTGGCCTTCCATCAATTTGAAAGATAGCTCTGCTATCCTCCTGAGCGCCCTTTTTCACGTCACCAAGATCGTAATAGAGACCTTCGAGGTGTTTTTCCCAGAGAGCATCTCTTACCTTGAAATAGTCCTCTTTTTTCTCTCCATAATGGCCCCTTATTTCATATCTGCCACATTCTCCTCCCCACACACTCTTTCTGCCACTAAAGTTATATATTTTCAGTTTGCATTCGTTATGGCAGTGTAAGTCTGCATGGCATATTGTCTCTCGGTAATCCAATCTGTCGTCTATTGCCTCCTCAAGTCCTCTGGAAGATGACAGTTGGATATTTTCCTTCTCCATCATTTCTTGCGCGCTGATAGCAGCCCCATAGGCACCCAGCACCTCCCGATGTTTGGGAATTAAGATGGCTTTTCCCAACACTGCCTCAAAGGCTGCTACTATCGCCTTATTGAGTGAAGGGCCTCCCAAAAACATTATCCTGTTGCCTATCTTCTTATTTCCAACCACTCGGTGCAGGTAGTTGTAGACAATAGCGTAACAGAGGCCACCAATGAGGTCATTTTTCTTAGCACCTTTTTGCGCATAGGATACCAGATCGGATTCCATGAACACGGTGCATCGTTCAGTCAACTTGATTGGGTTTGTTGAGGATAGGGCTATCTCCTCAAATTCCTCAACGATGTTTATACCATTCTTATTTGCCAGCTCATGGAGAAAACTCCCTGTTCCAGCTGCACATACCTTGTTCATGTCAAAGTCAAGGGGATGGGTATTGGAAATAGAAATATACTTGCTGTCTTGGCCCCCTATTTCAAAAATAGTGTCGATCAGAGGGTCAATCTCAACTGCGCCCCGTGCATGAGCGGTTATTTCGTCAATAATCAGATCTGCATTCAGGAAATCACCAACTACCATCCTTCCTGAACCTGTCGTTGCTACCCCTTTGATGTCGATCGTTTTTCCCAATCTGTCTCGTAGTATGCTCAGAAGGTTTTGGGTTACCTCAGTCGGTTTACCCATGGTCTGGCGATATTCCTTGTCTATTATTTCTCGATCTTGATTCAGGAGGGCATACTTGGTGGTTGTTGAACCAATATCGATCCCCAAAAAAACCGGGATCTTCCCCCTGGCCTTTGACAGTGTTCTTACCTGATTGTCTGCCGGAAAATCTGTTCTATCTAGTTGCAATTTCGGAGCCGCATCAAATGAAAATGTTCCTTTCTCTGTCATGGATTTCAATGCACTCAAATTAGGCCTGTTGGTTATGCAGAGCTCTTTGGCCTGGAGGGCAACCCCTATGGCGCCAACAGATGTAACATGTTTGGGGACAATCAGTTCGGGAAAGTGATCTCTGAAGGCCTTAACCTGGAGCTCGTTGGTTGCGAGGCCCCCAATAAACAGTATGTGTCTGGGGAGCACCCGATTTGAGACAATAGTGCTCAGGTAATTAGACGCATTCCCCTCGTGAAGACCAGCAATGATATCCTCCAATTTTTCACCCTTATTCTGGAGGTGGATCATATCTGACTTGGTAAAAACCGTGCAGCGAGAGGCTACTCGTGCGGGATGCTGGCTTTTTCGACCTAAGGCAATGAAATCTTCCAGGATCTTTGAGATGTGAGCCTGTGATGTGTCGGTCTCTTTCCCGTATATGGATGACGCTAATCTTTCCGCCTGCTGGTCAATAAAGGATCCTGTACCAGAGGCACAGGGACCGTTCGTGTTAAAATCCTCAAGCTCCCACGTGTCACCATGATAACTGAGGATATACAGGGCAGTATCCTGCCCGCCCATGCTGATAACAGACCGTACATCCGGTTGCAGGAATACGGAACCAAGGATTTGGGCAATCGATTCAAATTCATAAAATGCACCTATCCTTTCACTTATGATACTTCCGTGATTTCCGGTAAAGACCAGGGCTCTTATTTCCTCAAAAGAAAAACGGCCGTACAGCTCATCTACGATCTGAAAGACAACAGTCTCCACCCCGCCAAAATGTCTCTTGTAAGGATGTTCGTAAACCAATTCTTCCTTATCGTTGATTACAACAGCGTTCACACTTACAGAACCAGCGTCAATGCCGATATAGTAGTTTTCCATGTCAAGTGCCTAAAGTTAAAAGTGAGCTAAAGTGTCTATAGTTCGTAGATCTGAACATATTGTAATTGAACGTCTCGGAATTTCTACAACTTACTGAACAGTATTTTTAGTCCAGCATCTTTCGTATAGTACGCATGGAATAACGGAATGGTGGAATATTGGAATGTTGTTTTGAATAAGGAAGTTACTCATTTATTAACCTCTCTGTCAAAGGGAATTTTGCCAATCCTTGGCTGCCGCCACGCTAGCCTTCACTTTTACCAAGACAGGTTCACCCATTATTCCATCACTCCAGTATTCCAATATTCCAACTGTGACCGAAGCGAACTAAGTTCCATTCTTATATCCAGTATCAAGTAACCAGTATTCAGTCCCGAACTCAATGAGCCTCTCCCCAGTTGGTGCCCCAGTTTATATCTACCTTTAGGGGAATGTTCAAGCGATAAACACCCTCCATCTCATCTTTTATCAATTTGCTGGTAACAGGAAGTTCTCCTTTGGGGACCTCAAAAACTAATTCGTCATGGACCTGGAGGAGCATTTTTGTTTTTAGATGCTCGTTCTTTAATCTGTTTGCGATATTTATCATAGCCATTTTGATAAGGTCAGCGGCCGTTCCCTGTATAGGCGTATTAATAGCAGCCCTTTCCGCCTCTCCGCGTAAATTTCCATTCTCACTGTTTATGTTCGGGAGATACCTCCTTCTTTTCAGAAGAGTGGCCACGTATCCATTTTGCACTGCCTGGGATATTATTTTTTCCTTAAAGTCCTTAACCCCCTTATATCTTTCATAATAATTATCAAGATAGGCTTGAGCTACCTTTTTACTTATCCCGAGTTCCTTTGCTAATTTGATAGGCCCCATGCCATAGATTATCCCGAAATTGATAGTTTTGGCCATCCGGCGCATTTCAGGAGTAACCATTTTTGGATCCAGATCAAATACCTCTGCGGCTGTCCTGGTATGGATGTCCTCTCCGCTCTCAAAGGCCTCCAAGAGAACAGGGTCCTCTGAATAATGGGCAAATACGCGTAACTCAATCTGTGAATAATCGGCAGAAAGGAGAAGATGATCACTATCTGCTATAAATCCCTTTCTTATCTCCCTTCCCTCATCAGTTCTAATAGGTATGTTCTGGAGATTCGGATTGCTGCTGCTTAACCTTCCCGTTGCAGTCACCGTCTGATTGTATGAGGTGTGAACCCTTCCGGTGGCTGGATTTACGAGGCTCACGAGGGCATCTAGATAGGTTGATTTCAGTTTACTAATGGTCCTGAAACGCAAAAGAAGTGAAGGAACCTCATGAATGCCAGCGAGTTCTGTGAGCACCTCGACATCTGTGGAATATCCGGACTTTTTCTTTGTCTTTTTCTTAACAGGCAATTTCAGTTTTTCAAATAGGATATAGCCAAGTTGCTGTGGGGAGTTGATATTGAATTTTTCTCCAATCAGATCAAATATTTTGCTTTCAATACCTGAAAGTTCATCGGCAAATTTCTTTGACATTTTCTTAAAAAAATCAACATCTATTTTTATCCCGGCCATTTCCATTTCCATAATAACCGGAATGAGCTTCATCTCCAGGTCCTGAAAGAGTGTATAGTTGTCGGTTTCCTTAAGTTTGTCTTCTAAGACGGTTTTCAACAAAAGAGTAATCTCAGCATCCTCACAGGAATATTCCTTGGCCCTGTCAACATCTACTGAGGCGAAACTTATATCTCTATTATGGCCAGTGACCTCGTCGTAGCTGATCATCTTGTAGCCTAAATAGTGCTGGGCTAAGTAATCCAGATTGTGTTGGCGCAGGGTTGGATCGATAAGATATGAGGCAATCATGGTATCAAATGACAATCCCTCGAGATTGATACCATATCTGGCCAATACCTCTGCATCGTATTTGATATTTTGCCCTATCTTTTTGACCTTGTCGTCGCACAAGATACCCTTTAACAGGCTTAAGGCCTCATCAATATCTATCTGTAGGCCTGTACCGCGTGATGAGGTATGCCCCAGGGGTACATAGTATGCGGTCCCTGGATCGAGACAGAACGATATCCCTACCAGTTCTGCACTCAGGGCGTTTTTGCTGGTTGTCTCGGTGTCAAGGCAGAACAACCCTTTTTTTCGTATCGATTCTGTCAAGGATTCTAGTTCTTCTATCTTTAGAATCAACCTATAGTCTTTTTTGTTGAGTTCAGCATGCTCAGAAAATCTATCGACAAGTGATTTGAATTCGAGTTCCCGGAATATCTCAGCGAGCCTCTCTTTTTGGGGCACCTTCAGCCTCAGATCATCAGGGGTTATATCAAGTGGCACTGCTCTATCAATGGTTACCAGTTTTTTGCTCAAATAGGCCTGTTCCTTGAATTGCTCGAGCTTGCTTCTCAGAGAAGGCCTTGTTACTTGGTCGGTATGCTCAAAGACATTCTCTATGGAGCCAAACTGCTGGATCAGATTAATAGCGGTCTTTTCCCCAACACCAGGGATTCCAGGGATGTTATCTGATGTGTCTCCTGAGAGTGCCATGACTTGAATTATCTGTTCAGGTTCGATCCCGTAATCTCGTCTTATGGTAGAGGAGTCGGTCAGTTTGTCATTCATTGAATCCCACATTACGGTGTTTTCTGACAAGATCTGTCTGAAATCCTTGTCACCACTCACAATGACTACGTTAAAACCCTGATCTTGCCCTAATCTTGCAATGGTTCCAATAATATCATCTGCCTCATATCCCTGCTTTTCCAAGACCACCAGATTCAATCCATGAACCACCTCTTTGATATAGGGAATCTGAACTGCCATATCCTCTGGCATAGGAGGTCTGGTAGCCTTGTAATCCTTAAAGATCTTGTGCCTAAAGGTAGGTCCCTTTACATCAAAGGCTACTGTGCCATACTCGGGTGATTTATCATCGAGGAGTTTCATAAGCATCCTTGTGAAGCCGAATATGGCGTTGGTGGGAAGACCCTGAGAACTGGAGAGGTTTCTTATCGCATGATAGGCCCGGTGGATATAGGAGGTTCCATCAACAACGTAGATGGTTTTCTTGACACTTTTCATTTTTGGCTTTTCATACGGGTTTTGTGGCAATAACAGAACGATTCCTCAGAGCTACTGTAGCCAAGAAGAAATGAGAAATCAACACCTATCTTACCCATGATAATGTCAAAGTAGATGCTAACACACTCAAATCTGACATGCGAAAATGTTGAAGATATCCTTCATTTTGAGTTTAGGATTTGGAAAATTCGAATTTGTTTCAGCCTGCCCTGGCGCGATGTAGCAGGGATTGATTAAGAATGATTACTGGATGTCTTTCGGGCCTTTACGCTCTACTACTACTCTGATAGGCCAGGTCTGGGCCAGGGATTTAGTGCTTAGGATTTCGAATTTAACATTCTGATTTTCATGGGCTGTTCTTAATATAAAAATATTTTCTGCCAGAAAAAGCACGAATCTCATTCTTAAGGGACTAAAGATAGGACCATGAAAGAGCTTAAGGCGTGGATTCG
>DAOVRY010000279.1 GCA_030633645.1 Pseudomonadota bacterium
AAAAGGTGTTCTCGGATGGTCCAGCAGCTTTTCGGCCAACCCTGTTGAGCCTCCCTCTATTTCCACCCCGAACGTTACCGAGTCTTTCGCTAACCTTCTCTCTAATACTGATGTTATCTTCGGAAAGTTCTTCTTTAAGAAATCCTTAAAGAGCAGAAAATCCCCATAGCTGTTGAGGCCATTAACTATTACAATGATTCGATTAATAATTTTCTGGGTAGGTTCAAGTCCCCCCATCAAATGGGGTATCATGTCATTGGCCCAGCTCGTAATGGCCAACCCTATTGCGCTCTCTTCGCCTCCGATGGTGCTGTCAGATACTCCTTCCCTGTAACCCTGACCAATTATTGTTCCATCTGTTACGTTAATCGCTTTGAGGGACACCAATGCCCTCGATGATCCGTAGAGATTCGCGTCTCCGGCTATTACTATTTGGGCAGATAGGAGTTTACCCCATTTGGCCACTTGCTCATCGCTCAAGGTTAGACTTAGCATACCCTCGTCGTACGCTTCTTCCGGAGGGAAAAAAGATCTGTTAATAACTCTGAATCCTCTTTCTTCAAACACCCGGCTCAGAGAAAGCTCCGTCTGGGTAATGGATGCTGGCCGGGGAGGATCGCCCCACCAATAGATAGTTGAAAAACCTTCTTTCTTCTCTGAAACCATGAACAGAACAGCAATCTGGACAGCTTCGGCCTCAAGCAATCCCATCTTTTTGAGCTTCTGTTCTAACACCGCCTCATTTACCCGAACCTTCGCTAACACCCTAACGTGACGTTCGGTCCTGAACTCAGAGATTATTTGATAATCCTGTATCGCCTCCTGAGTTCTGGAAAGGATTTCTTCATCCAATCTTTGAAAATTATTGGCCATACCCTTGGACCCTATTCTTTGAATAAGATATTCCTCAATAGCCTTTACAAATGCCTCTGATAGAGCCTCATTTCGGGCAAGGGCAATATTCTCATCAACAATTGCTCCTGTTCCTGTCAAGATTCTCTCATCATTGGTAGCCTCTTTCGTCTCCTGAGCCAAGCAAGCGTCCATAAAGAGATTCATGGTGAGAGACACAAAAACCAGAAAAATACACATCTGCAGCAAACGCACGCTACTATGAGAAGAAGTAGGGAACTTCTTCTCAGTCCGTCTTTTCTCTTTTCGATCCTTACCTTGGTTCATGAATGAGCCTTCATCAGAATGCTTAGAATATTTTAGTATCGTTCAAAAGTGTTTACTTAATGGTATGTTGGTTGCAGAACATATCTATGATTACCTCTATCTTGTCATGCCCATTTTCTCAAGGCGCTATCTATAAGCCTCAACGGAGATGGTTAGACGTATTTGACCACTGCAAGACCCGGTGTTCCGATGAAATCGGAATTTGGGAGATCTCGCCCGCCTGCCTCGCCTGAGCCCCGCAGAGCGGGAGCCACCCGCCTGCCATTGCAAGGCACGAGCGGGCAGGTGGCGGGCAGGCCACATCTTGTCACAATAGGGTTGCGCAAAGCTCGCTCAGAGAAAAATTCACACTACTATTCTTTTTAATTAAAACAGTGTCAAACGTCAAGTCATTGTATAAAAGTCATAACCATATTGACTATGCCTGGCTTATCATCCGGATCTACCCAGGTTATTTCAGGATCGGCTCCGAACCATGTAAGCTGTCTCTTTGCATATCGCCGCGTATCTCGTTGCATAAGCCTTTTCGCCTCATCAAGATCCCAGGTACCCTTAAGATGTCCTATGATATGCCGGTAGCCAATTGCCTTCATGGGCTTGAGCTTTGGGCTGTATCCAATCTGGAGTAATCCTTCAACCTCAGCGATAAGACCTGCGTTGATCATTGAGATCGTCCGTTTGTTAATCCTGTTGTAAAGAACCTGCCGGTCAACGTTCAGGCAAAGGTTGAGTGCGTGAAATCTCCGATCAGAAAAACCGTGCTTTTTGGTGAGCTCAGAAAGGGGGCATCCCGTAAGATGAATTACCTCCAACGCCCTTGTTATTCTAATCTTATCCATCGGGTGAATACTATCTGCGGCATTCCTATCAAGTCTTGATAGTCTTTGATACAGAAAGGCCGGACCTCTCTTCTCCCACTCCTCCAATAGGGCCCGGCGCAGTGCTGGCTTAGATGGCGGCGCCTCAAAAAGCCCCCCCAAGAGGGCCTTTACGTAAAGCCCTGTCCCACCTACCACGATAATTGGGACGTTCTTTTCATGGAGCTCTTTGATTATGGTAAGGGCATGCTGTCGAAATAATGCGGCGTTAAATTCCTCATCGGGATTTACGATATCGATGAGATGATGGGGGATTCCTTTCCTCTCAGATACGGGAATCTTTGCCGTACCTATATCCATCCCCCTATAGACCTGCATGGAATCTGCATTAATGATCTCTCCACTCACCAGTTGCGCTAGTTCAACGCCCAACCCACTCTTCCCTGAACAGGTTGGCCCGCTTATAACAATTAATTTAGGGAGATCCTCTACCATTGGCCGGTTGTATCTCTCAGCATTGAGCACGTCGTCCCTTTCCCCAACCTGAAACACGCAACATAAGATCCAAAAAACTCTATAAAGGCAACAGACAACGGACAACTTTCAACAGGCACCACCTAACGGGCTGTTGCCCAAACGGAAACCCCTGTGAGCGGTCATTAAAACGTTTTTTGCCAATAAACTTTTAGCGAATCCCGACAAGTCGGGACTGGAGGGAGCCTTAGGTTTGTCAGAAAACGTTTTAGACCCGCCGAAAAGGGATTTCGGCAACAGCCCGTTAATATATAACATCCTTCAAATAGAGTCCCTCAGGCGGGGCTTTAGC
>DAOVRY010000192.1 GCA_030633645.1 Pseudomonadota bacterium
ATGCTTTGGTATCTTGAGTTTCAGGCTAACCTCTTGGATGCTGAAACCTTGTTGTTTCTTCTCCATCGATCTTCTCGTTTCTTTGATTCTCTTCCGCTCTGTGTATCGGAGGTACTGGCGAGACCTTTAACTTTAACTTGAACTTTAAGCAATTCATATGCCAGGATGCTTGATGTCATTTTTGCATTTAATTTCAATAAGATATGGGCATGAAAGAGTGCGGCAGGGAAAAAATTGCCATAAGAAGCATCAATAAGGTTGGAATAATTTTCCTCAAGTTATTTTAAGCACATGCCGAACATAGGATGGTAGTTGGACTTTATTGTAGCCCGAAAAAGGCAGGCATAGAGGTACATTTTTTTCCTAAAGTTTTCAGACAGGCCTTCCGATAAAGTCATTGAGGTAAATTAATGGTAATCTCCACCTATCAAGTGAATAATGTCCTAAGGGTCTACGGAGATCAACTTCGCCACAACAGGCTCTCAAGCAGACAGAAGAGTGGCGATACTCGTTCACCGGATAAGATCAATATCTCTTCAGAGGCCAAGAGGAAGGCCATTGTTGATAAGATAGCATCCGATATTGTAGATAAAATCACCCGAGACGGACCCCATGAAAATGTTGAAAAAGACGTATTTAAGAAACTTGAAGATGAATACGGAGCCCATTTGGCCATATCCAGGAAGACTCCCACTGACTTAATCTTTAAGGTAATTGATGGAAATGGTGAGACAATAAACGCACTTTCTATTGAAGATTCTCAATTTTTGCGGTATAAACTACAAGAAATCACCAAAAACGTAGTAGATAAAAACATGATGTAGGAACTGGAGGAGTTGGTACATGAAAATTGATGACAAGATACTAAACTATGAGATCAGTAAGTACCTCCCAAAATCTACTCCAAATGCCACGGAAAAGATCGGGGAAAAACAGCTTTCTGAAAAACAAAAGGTTGAGGGAACTGAAAGGTCAGACCAAGATACTATTGTTAATCTTTCCCAGGCCTCCAAGGAGGCTCAAAAGATTAGAGAAATTATCTCATCTGAACCCGATGTCAGGGAAGATAAGGTCTCTGATTTGAAAGAAAGGATTGAATCAGGAAAATATGAAATTGATCATAAGGCTGTTGCTGACAGGCTTGTTAGTGAATTGATAGACGAACTGTTCTAGCCCTATTCAGTCCACTCCTCCTAAACCCAAACCCTATGTGCTTCTTAGCCGATTAATCCTAATCGGCTTTTTTCATCCCATAACGCACCCGCACGCACGAACCACAATTAAAAGAAGATTCCCTTGTGAAGGTATTTTTAAATCCCCCCTCCACAATCCCATAGATAAGGCCAAACATCCTCCCTTTAAAGAGGCCTACTGCCACAGACATAAACAGAGGCGCTGTTACCCCCCATCCCATACCGAAAAAGATAAAGAAGAAATAAATCAGCCTCTATTCCTGACAGATATATGAAGAAGAATGTTCTGACGCACAAATACTTTAAACAAAAATATTTGAGCTAGACAAAATCACAAGGCTACATACAATCGTTATTCATAACAAATTACACCTATTCTCCCCACATTGGGATTGGACACGGACATATCCCCGACATAACCTCCCACGTCGAGAATCTCGCTCAGGGGCATCATTATCTCTTGACAACGAGAAATAGTTACATTATAGCTAAATTGTAGTCATATTTCGAGAATGACCTCCAGAGCCCTGTTCTAAACAGAAAAGGAGATTTTCTGACATGCTCAAAGACCACGGCCTCTACTGGAATCCCATCCTTGAAACCCTGCCACAGGAAAAGATCCAAGCCCTCCAGTTGAAGAAATTCCGTCGCATCCTTGAGTGGGCCTACAACAATTCTCCCTTTTACCGCAGGCTATACCAGGATGCCGGACTCGAGCCAGGAGACATAAAGCGTTTCGAGGACATCCAAAGGGTACCCAAGATCGAGAAGGGCATGATGCGAGAGGTGCAGCAACGTGCGCCCTTTCCTTATGGCGATATGCTCAGCGTTCCGCTTGAGCAGGTTACTGCCTTCAGACAGACCAGCGGCACCACCGGCACCCCGGTGTATCAGGCCGAGACCTGGACGGATTGGGAGTGGTGGTCAGAGTCCTGGTGCTACATCCTGTATGCCCAGGGCTATCGGGACACCGATAGGGTCTTCATCCCGTTTGGCTACAACATCTTTGTCGCCTTCTGGGCCGGTCACTATGCAGCAGAAAAACTCGGCTGTGAGGTGGTGCCCGGGGGAGTTCTGGATACCCACGCCCGGATCCTCAAGATGCAGGAGCTCAGGTGTAACGCCTTTATGGCAACCCCTACCTATGTGCTGGGTATGGCAGATACAGCCAGAAACAAGCTGGGAATCGAGCCTGCCAAAGATCTCAATATCCAAAAGATCACCTGTGCCGGTGAACCAGGGGCGAGTATTCCCACTACGAAAAAAAGGATGGAAGCAGCCTGGGGAGCAAAGGTGTATGACCATATCGGGGCTACGGAGATAGGTGCCTGGAGTTATGAGTGCACCGAACAACCAGGCGGGTTGCATGTGAATGAGGCCCTGTTCTTGGTGGAAATCGAGGACATCGAGACCGGAGAGATCATTACCGATCCTGGCAAAGAGGGAAAAATGGTCATTACTGCCTTAGACCGAATCGCCAAACCGTGTATCAGGTTTGACTCTAAGGACGTGATCCGTTGGGCTGATTACGAGTGTGACTGTGACAGGACCTTTCGCCTCATTGACGGAGGGGTAGTTGGCCGTGCCGATGACATCACCAAAGTAAAGGGCGTTCTCCTGGCTCCCACTGCCATTGAGGAGGTGGTCAGGAGTTTCTCTGAGCTGGGGGATGAGTACGAGGTGGTTGTGAGCAAGAGAGGTGACGTAGACAACATCCTCTTAAAGATAGAGATCCTTCCTGGAAAAGAAGGTGAACAGGAATCCATCCTCTTCCGCCTGAAGGACCAGTTGCGGGTGAAAACCAACCTGGGCTATCAGATAGAGGTTCACCCCTTCGGTTCTCTGCCCCGATATGAGGTTAAGGCCAAGCGGTTCAAAGATCTCAGGAAAACGGGAGGCTAGTATGGATGCCAATAAGGTTGCGGAAATGGATGAGCTGATCCGACGGATGCGCCAGTGTGCCGAGGAGTTGAAAGAAAAGGACAATGGAATCCAGGCAGTGGAAAGGAACGTGGATCGCATTCTGGCCAATATAAAAATGCTGGAGCTCAATATCAGTGATGTCAAGGAACTGGTTTAGCCTGGAAGCTATTCTGTTTGGAATTACCGTCACCAAATTCCTGGCTCAACATAGATTCCCTCAAAGATACGCCTTACCGTGCTCTGGGTGTGAGGGCCATAAGACGTTTTAAACGTACGCTCAGGTTTTTCTTCAATCTTTTACAAGGCCGCAGGGGCGTAACATGAAACCAGGCCTTGGCAGCTATGGAAAGGAGGTGAACAAGAATCTTCACTTTATTGAGGCCATAAAAGCTTTCTATCTAATCTCTTAGTAAGGAGGGTATGTAAATGAAAAGGAAACTATTTTTGTTTTTCGTGATTGTGTCTGTAGGGATCGCCTTTGTTGCAACGGCATCACTCAAGGCCGAAGCGGCCCCCATTAATCTTACCTATAGTAACTTTTTTCCACCCACCCATGGCCATGCAATTCAAGGCGCTAACATGATAAAAGAGATCGAAAAGAGGACTAATGGCCGGGTTAAGATCTCTTACTTTC
>DAOVRY010000187.1 GCA_030633645.1 Pseudomonadota bacterium
GTGCAGTAACCTGGCCATCTCTTCTAAGCCACTGACGATTCTCGGGGCAGGCCGGTCTATCAGGTCAGAATCGATAAGATACACCTTGCCTTTGCTTACAGCTGGTACCGTAGACCATCGAGACCACTCCTGCTTTGCCTTCTCAAACTCCTCTCCCCTTTCCATAGATGAGATAATAATCACATCCGGTCCTTTTCTTATTACCTCCTCTATGTTCAGTTTGGGATAGGTAATTGGCTGATCTCCGGTCATGTTTCTCCCTCCAGCCAGCTGAATGATGTTATGGTGTATTGTTTTGCCATTTACACTCATAAGGGGCCTCATGTTTATCACCAAGAGCACCAAGGGTTTCTCTCTGTTGCGTACTGCTCTCTCAACCCTCAATACGCGCTCTCTCAAAGAAAGGACAAGCCTTTCTGACCTATCGGTTACACCGCATATCTCTCCTAATCGCTCCAGGGTGTCGAGGACCTGGCCCACCGTTCGAGGGTTAATAACATAAACGGGTATATCGACTTCCTCCAACATCTCGACATCCTCTCTCCTGTTTCCATCCATAGTGCCAATAACAAGATCAGGATTGAGGCTTACTACCTTTTCGATATTTATATTCGTATAGATACCCACCTTTGGTTTGCTTTGGGCTTCTCTGGGAAAAGAGCTAAATCGGGTGACACCGACAAGCCTATCGCTTAATCCAAGGAAATAGATCATCTCTGTAATACTCGGTGCTAAAGAAATGATCCGCATGGGGGCAGAGGATAAGCTCACCGCGCGACCTAGAGAATCATGGAACACACCTGCATGCGAGCATAAGGGTGAAGAGAGAAAAACTCCAACCAATACAATTCTAAGACAGAACCTCATTATCACGTTATGCCCATGTCTTTGCCATGCTAATTTCAAAAAAAATCCCTAAATCCAGATGGATTTAAGGACTGCACCCTGCTTCCTTGATCCTTAAACAACCGACTCACGCCGGTGGAGCATCACCATGGTGGCAGGTCTTCTGACTCCCCCGCCCTTTTAGCGACCTTCCCATCCGGCACTCAGCTCCCCTTTTACATTTCAATAGCCACCTCACTGATAACAAGGGTAGCCGTACTCCAGTAAATGCAATGAAAACACAGAACTAAATGCCCGACAGTGGTCAATGCATGCTAAAAGGGTTCCCTCTTCTTATCACATAGGAAAAGGGCGGGGCTACAGCGGCGGGACCGTTCCCGCATTTGACGGGATTCCCTTTTGAACCATTTTTCGGTACCACCAATGGTACATCAAAGATCCAAATCCTCGGCCCATTACCCCTCTTCTGACAAGATCTGCCTTCTCCTTTTTAATAGCTTGGCATTGCAGGTCAGACCTGCCCGCCATAAGTCTGGCGGGCCTGGGCCAGGGGTCTGGGCCAGGGTTGTGCAAAGGTCTCGAGACTAACTTACAGCGTCATTCTTGCTGCGCTACCGATATGAGGCAATAAACACTGGCCGGTCACACAACCAACTTGAGGAACAGTAAGGTTAAAACCTTCTTACCTTCTTTCGGAGTCTCTTGGCAGCTTTTGCCTGCTTCTTTTTCTTCTGCACGCTTGGCTTATCGTAAAACCTTCTTTCCTTTATCTCCGAGAAAAAACCCTCCTTTGAAAGCTTTCTCTTAAGATCTCTGATAGCCTTTTCTATCTGATTATCATATACAATTACTTTCATAAAATGGATTCAATCAGCCAGGAACCCGGATCGCTTTCCCTTCCAGGGTCTTAGCCTTTTTAGAAAATCACCTCCCTCTTTTAAAATATATATGGAGTGAAACAGCCTCTTCTCCATTTTTAATCAATTACAAACACAAAGGTTATCTGGATTATATATGTGACCAGGCAATTGTCAATATTTTTATTTTCCTATGAGCTCCTCTCCAGTCTTGCCACAGATTCAACATGATGGGTGTTTGGAAACAGGTCAAGGGGCTGGACCTCTTCTACCCGATACCGCTCCCGTAACAAAGCAACATCTCTGGCCAATGTTGAGGGGTTACAGGAAATGTAGATAATCCTATCAGGCAACAGTTGATTGATCTGGTCTATCACCTTCCTATGCATCCCTGCCCTTGGTGGATCAGTGATCAACAGGTCTGGATGAATACTTACTTGGGACAACAGCACTTTAACATCTCCGCAAAGGAATTCACAGTTATCAACCCCGTTCAACTGGCAGTTCCTCTTTGCATCTCCTGTTGCACTATCAGATATGTCCATGCCAATTATCTTTGCGGCCAAGGATGCCAGAAACAGGGAAACGGTCCCAATCCCGCAATAGAGATCAAAAACAGTCTCTTTCCCTGTCAGAGAAGCAAAATCTTTTACTCGCTGATACAGTTCCTCTGCCATGGCGGTATTCGTCTGGAAAAAAGAATGTGCCGAGATCTCAAAGGTAAGCTCCCCTATCTTATCCCGAATATTCCTCCTGCCTGCAAGAATTCTTTCCCACTCACCAACAGCTGTGCCCCCTCTTCTTGTGTTGATATTATTTACGAGCGAGGCTATTTCGCTGAATCGATCACTCAGGATTGGTACCAAGGGCTGAAGTGCGCCACCCCTCTCCTCACTCGTCACTAAATTCACCATCCATTCATCAAAGTAGTGGGAGTGGCGTAACACAAGGTAACGCCAAAATCCCTGATGACTCTTCAGTCCATAGACCGGCAGTTCGCTCCCCTTTACGTATTCCTTAACCTCCCGCAATATTTCATTTCCCCTTTCCTTCTGGAGGAGGCACCCCTCAAGATCAATGATCTTATCAAAAACCCCCGGTACGTGAAGGCCAAGTGCAAAACGGCGATCGTCTTCTTTGCAATCTTTGTCTGTAGGTAAGAGCCATCTTCTATCTGAAAAAGAGAATTCCATCTTATTTCTGTACCCAAATATCTGCGGACACGGTAAAATAGGATGTATGGGAACATCAGCCACCTTGCCGATATGGTAGAGTGAATCCTCAACAAAGGCATGTTTGTATTCCAACTGTTTCTCATAGTTAATAAATTGCCAGTTACAACCACCACAGTAATCGTTATAGGGACAGGGGGCAATGGCTCTATGCGGTGAGACGTCTAAAACCTCCAGAAGCCGCGCCTCGGCAAAGCTCTTTTTCACTCTGATAACCCTTGCGGTAACCTTGTCACCAGGGACAGTCTTATCCACAAAAATCGCCATACTATTATGATAGGCGAGTGCCCGGCCACCATACACCATCTTTTCTATGGTTAATTCTACGGTATCTCCCCTTCTGATATTCATTAAACCTGAACCTCAGTGCTCTAATTCGTATGTTCGATGACGTATTTGATGTCAGGATACCTATTTCGTACAAGCTCAGAGCCCACAAAAGTGCCTAGAGTTTTAAGTGCCTAAAGTGAGCTAAAATTAAGGGATGCGCTTTCAGCGCAGTCAATTTTGATGGAGCGGCTAAAATTCACAAGATGCACACATATTAATTTTTATCATTGTATAACAAGTGGAATTGCTTGCAGCATTTTCCTTTATTGGCAAAAGGGCATAGAATTAACAGGCTGTTGCCGAAATCCCTTTTCGCTTGGTCTAAAACGTTTCTTGATAAATCTAAGGCTCGCTCCAGGCGATGTCAAAACTCACCCTTCGGGCTCAAACAGTTGACATCGCTTATCTTCCACTTCGCCAAGATTGATGCATTCGTAAAAAGTAGATTTTGGTCACTACGTGAGCATTTTGGGCGCACTTAAGATGTTCAGCTAAAATGCTAAAACTCGGTATAATGCCCTCAAACAGTTAGCATTTCTTAACGCTGAACATCTCAA
>DAOVRY010000277.1 GCA_030633645.1 Pseudomonadota bacterium
CACTGGGCAGCTTATACACATAACTCGTCCTCCACGAGGTAACCCCATTATTTTTGTAGAGCATTGGGGAATGATATTCAGGCTCTCCGGTATCCCAGACCCTTTTGAATATGTCGAGGAAACCATACTCTCTAAAACCTGGAAACACCGTGCGGATACTTCTACCAATAACATCCTCTTTCTTTATGTTATCTATTTTTTCAGCGGCCTTATTGAAATCTCTGAAAATGAAATCCGCACCCTCCGGGAGGGCCTCGAAAATAGCGACCCCATTGCTCATGTTTTCAAACACCGCCCTGAACCTGGATTCACTTGCCTTTAGGCTTTCCTGGGTCTTTGCTAATTGCTTTGTTCTTTGCTCAACTAATTGTTCCAGATTTGAGTAAAGCCGAGCATTCTCAAGAGCAACTGCCGCAGTATTACTTAAGCCCGTCAGCAATTGAAGGTCATCCTTTCGAAACCCCTCAGGCAAGCCAATAGAATCGACATAAATCACCCCATCAACCTCTCCTCTATGGATGAGCGGCACACACATAACCGACATGATGTTCATCTGTTCCATGCTCTTGGACAGGCTCTCTTTATCCACACGGCTGGTATCGGACATCATGACCGGCTGGGCTTCTTCAACGGTTCTATTCACAATCGTCCTGCTGTAGTTTATTTGGGAAAAGAGACCCTCTTTATCCTCCATTCTCGTCTTTGAAGCTACTTCATGCAGGGTATCCTTGTCCTTATCTAACAACAAGACGGCTCCCCGATCGATTCTCTCCAGAAGGACAAAGATCTGATCTATCACCTCGCCCAGGAGCTCATCGATATTGAGGGACTGAGAAAAGATATTTGAAACCTTGAGCAGTAATTCCAGACTCCGCGTATAGTTCCTGGAGCTCCGCATCGCAGTTGACAATTGGCTTGTCTTATCGGTGTGTTTTACTGTCCGAAACGTAAGGTACTGTTGGGCCACCTTTTCTCCGGCCGATCTCTTGTGGAATGATAAAACCGTGTTACCCACACGTATAGTAGTGTCTTTCTGTATCTCAACTTCCCGCCCCTGCGCTATCTTCTTTCCGTTAATAAAAACACCGTGCCGACTGCCGAGATCGACTATAAAGATCTTGCCGTTCTTCTTGAGAAATTTGGCATGATATCGTGAGACTCCGATATCTGTGATACAGATATCATTATCTGAGGATCTCCCAACGCTGGTAATGCCATTGGTAAGGTTAAAGGATGCACCCGTAATAGGACCGTCAATGACATGAATCTTTTTCAAAACTCCCCTCCCCTCTTATAGCAACCAACCTCCTGTTGCAGCCAAAATGCGAACCGAGCCCCTCCCGCAAGATTGCGGACCAGCAATGGAGTGATGCGGGATCTGTAGCACAAATCAGTGGCTATCAAAAGCTCCGTGCTTGAATCAGTTGTAGAAATTGCGAGACGTTTATCTCAGGTCAAATTCATCAATTCTGTTGAGAAGCGTTTTATAACTGACCTGCAGCAATTCTGCTGCTTTCTTTCTATTCCACCGGGTCAATTCCAAGGCTTGGTAAATAGCCTTTTCTTCGACCTCGGCAACATACTGTCCGGATATGGTCTTTAGATGAATGTCTTTTTTGCCCTTGATCATCTGTTTTATCTTTCGGTCATCCCAGACCTGAGCGAAAATAGTAATCCGAGAACCCAGCTCTTCTTCCTCTGCTAAAGCACTTTCCTCGAGCTTTAGTTCACTATACACAATATCTCTTTTTTGTAACGCTATCATGCCCTTGATAATATTCTCCAATTCTCTCACATTGCCAGGCCAATGGTACTTTTGAAAATGATCTCTGATGTCCTTGTCGATGTGGACAGGCTTTTTCCCTAGTTCATTGCAATATTTATGCATAAAGTAGTCTGTAAGAAGATCAATATCCTCTTTTCTCTCCCGTAGTAGGGGTACACGAATAGAAATAACGTTCAAGCGGTAAAACAGGTCATTCCGAAACGTACCTTGAACAATATTTTCCTCAAGATTTGAATTCGTGGCAGCTATTATCCGAACATCTACGGGTATCTCACTTACACTGCCAAGTCGTGATATTTTCTCGTCTTCCAATACCTGGAGAATCTTCGCCTGAAGCGGAACACTCAGAGAACCGATTTCATCCAAAAAAATGGTCCCTTTGTGGGCCCTCTCAAATCTTCCAGCCCTGTTGTAAGTAGCACCGGTAAACGCTCCTTTGGCGTACCCAAAGAGTTCACTCTCTAACAGTTCACTGGGCAGAGCTGCGCAATTAACATGAATAAAGCTCTCGTCTCCTCGTTTTGATCCAATGTGAATAGCCTGAGCAACCAACTCCTTTCCGGTACCGCTCTCTCCCCGAATCAAGACAGTTACCTGTTTGTCACTCACCTTTGCGATATCTTCCCTAATAGAGTTCATCGCAGCACTCTCACCTATCATCACAGGATACGCTGCGACAAACCGGTTTTGTGATATGGTTTCTGTCATTACGAGAGAAAACCTTTAGTATCGTTCAAAAGTGTTTACTCAATGGTATGTTGGTTAGAGAAGGTGTATATAATTACCGCTATCCGGCCATGCCAATTTTCTCAAGGCGCTATCTATAGGCTTGGGAGGAGGTAGTCAAATATGTGGGGTTTAGATGAACCAGGCTAAAATTCCCAGGGCTTCCGAGGTGTAAACCCCACCTATTTGACCACTGCAAGACCCAGTGGAATTTTTTGTGAGATATCGCCTTTCAAAAACAGCCATGACCTCCTTTAGAACGTGAACGACTACTCACTATGGTTCATGCCAACACTTTTGAACGATACCAACCCTTCTGCTCAAAA
>DAOVRY010000038.1 GCA_030633645.1 Pseudomonadota bacterium
CTTGACAGGGTCTAGCCTGAATAATATATACTTACTCCGAATGCCTGGGTGGCGGAATTGGTAGACGCAAGGGACTTAAAATCCCTCGGTCCTAGTGGCTGTGCGGGTTCGATTCCCGCCCCAGGCACCAGCACTTTCAAGGTATCAGCCATCCTCCTTATCTTTCCATCAGCCATTTTGCCTTCTCACTAAAAAAGTATTTCAGCTCATCAATAGTGATTGGTTTTAACATCTTGGGCAACACAGCAATATCTTCAACCTTAGCAAGCGATATAGCCAACCAGTAATTATCCATCCCGATATGCTTCTTTTTGGCCTTTTCCACCAGCTTCTCAAAGGGTATGATCTCATTATCAATGTAGTAAATATCAACAAAATCCTTCGGATCAGCTCGATCAAAAAGGGCTGAGAGTTTATTGCAAGAAATATCTAAAACATTGTCAATGTATATATCAAGTTCATCATTCAATACCTTTTTCTGCAATCTATAAGGAGCATCCATAGCAAAACCACATCTTAAGATTTCTTCCTTCCTGGCGATAAAGATCTCCATATATGTTCTAAAACTACGCCTTATATCAAAAGAGGCCTTTAACCTGCCTGCTATCTCTTGGAGGATTGGTAATGCCATTGGAATCTGTCCCTCTTCTTCAGTGAAAAAATCCAGATCTTCAGATATTCTATGGTGTAAATAAAAAGCCGAGAGGGCCGTTCCACCGGTAAAGAAAAAATGCTCCTTCAAGGTGGTTTTTGAGAATAGGCTAATAAAATCTCTTTGAATTTGAGTTAATATTTCCATGCGGCACTTTTAAGGATAATTATTTGATGTTTCGAAAATACCACTCCCAGAACTTTCTTACTTTTCTGGAAAGGCAGAGCTTATCTATGTATCTTTCTATAAGCTCAAGAGGCAGTTCGCTGATATCAGCAGAATTCCCATTATTCAAGACGCGAGAGAGATAGAAGATGAATACCCTTTCCTCTTTAAGGTCTTCTTCGCTAATCTGGTAATCCCATAGTAGTTTCTTGTTTAATTTGCCCAGATACTCCATCTTGTTCACCGTATTTAACGATTAATGCTACGATACTCCTTGCTGAATGTCAAAGATATGCCCATTCTTACCCTTTTCTCTTTTCTATAACCCTCTTTACCAGGTTTAGGATGAAAGGTTATTCTTTTTGCTATGGAAAACTTTGTCAGCCTGCGATCTGAAATAGTCCAAGGGCTGCTTGTCACATGCCGCTCCATCAAGGTCAAAAGGCTCTTTATGTACATGGCGGAAAAGCAGGGGCATTCTTGGGTATCGCAGCTTGATCTTTCAAGAATCGATTTCGGTAAAGGAAAGCGGATGATTGTTCCGAACGGAAGATACGATAGTAAATAGTTTTTTTCTCTCCTACCCTTATGGGTGTAAGTCTTTGATATTTCAACATATAACGTTGGTGCAGAAATTGCGTTGGGAAATCACGCTCTGCACGAAAGTCCCGCTTTCCCGCTTTCACGCATGGTCGAGCGTTTGCCGTTCTCCTGGAGCGAGGCTATCTCAGCGGTGGCTCAAGAGCGTTGAATGCTTCGGAAAACTCACTTCCAGGTGCTAACCAATAGGATGATACCTGAGAGAAAATCTGCCCTCTCCCCAGTCATACTTCAGACATGAGTTCTTGCGCCAGTTGATGTCGTCCTGGCGAGGAAAGTCCTCTCGGATGAAAGAGCCCCGGCTTTCCGTCCTTGAGAGGCTGGCGGTCAGCACTGCTTTGAGCACAAAAGCGGCGCTCATCAGATTCTCCTTTCCTATTCTCTCATTGACTGTGTGCGGAGCTATTCCCTTCAAATCCGCCTCCACCTTTCCAAGCTTCGCCAATCCCTCCCGCAATCCCTTTTCATCCCTCACTACTCCAGCGTGCCTCCAAGCCATCTCCCTCATCCGCTGCCGGAACTCTCTCAGTGTTCGTGGTGAGGAGGAGATACCGTGTGAGGACTTTTCCAGCAATGCTTTCGGTTCTGACTGAGACATGCGGTGAGTGAGGGCATATCGGGCAGCATTACGGCCGCCGATCTTGCCGAAAACCACGGTCTCAGTTAAGGCATTTCCACTCACCCTGTTAGCGCCGTGAAGCCCCCATGCTACCTCGCCACAGGAGAACAGCCCCGGTAAGGAGGTCCGTGCCCCTTCATCTATGCGTATACCGCCCATGAAGAAATGGGCTGCGGGTGCGACGACGAAAGGCTGCTTTCGGAAATCGAACTTTATTCTTGCTAAAAGGCTTAACGGGTGTTTTTTCCATTGGGAGGCGGGAACCATTCGGTAATCCATATAAAGCGGCCCTTTGATGCTCTCCTGAAAGAGAATAGCCGAAAACGTATCTCTTTTCGTTATGTGGGCCTCGCTGGGGTTACCTATCCCATACTTCTCTAGAATGTCTTCCTCAGCGTCATTAATCACCCTTGCCCTTTCAGGGTAAGGTGGATACAGGAGTAACGATGGAAGGCCCGGTTGGGCCATCACCAGGGGGTAGAACTGAACGAATTCCATGTCCCATAACTCAAGCCCTGCTTTTGCGGCCAAATAATATCCCTGTCCCATCATGCTCTTTTGATTATCGCTCCTGAGATAGAGAGCCCCAGCGCCGCCGGTAGCGAGCACTACCGCCGGGGCATGAATGAGCACCTCCTCCCCTGTTTTGGCAAATCCCCTTATTCCACGGATGCCCTCTTCCTTCAAGATGTCGGTGACATAAACACCAGTCAAGACCTCAATTCCGCTCACGCTTCTTATTTTTCCTGCTAATGCCTTCACTAGGGTTATGCCCGGAATGAGATCGGGACGGACGGATTTGATATAGTAACCGCCTTGGAATTCCACCAGCGTGAGCCCTAAGGAACGGAGGAGGGAAAAAGCATGGGGAGCTTCTTTCGCCACCAATCTCACCAGAGCTTCACGATTTATCTCCCTGCCTGTTCGGAGGGTATCTTTCACGTATTTCTCAGGCGAATACTGCCTGGTGGGGCCGAAAAAAGTTGCATTGGACAATGCCGAATTGGTGCCTAGTGCGATCTGTCCCTTGTCTATGATGGCCACCCTTGCACCCGCTTGTCGGGCCTCTATGGCAGCCACCATCCCTGCGCAGCCTCCTCCAACGATGATAACATCACTTTTCATCGGTAATAATTCTGCAGCCGCAAACACGGCGGAAATGAAGAATCCTGTCCATCGTTTCCCACAATCCTCAGTGCTCATGCCCCGACATCAACACGGTTTACCATCCCTGTTCTAGCTATGACCGTCAAGAAAACCACTTAATCCAGGGGCAGATATATAGTCCCAAGAGATGATGACCCCAAAACAATTGGAAACATCGGCCATATGTTAGAGAAGGAATCGATAGCCCTTTGCTAGAACATGGTTGCTCTTCCTGTTTGTCTGATTTGCCACCGGCAAAAAAGAGACTACTCATAGTCAGTACCCCCCTAAAGCGGGAGCCAGATATGGCAAAAGTGTACATCATAAAGGAAGCCTACCAGACACAAGGTGCAACATACAAGCAGGCGAGGATATGGAGGTCCTAACAGTTTAGTCCCTTTTTCAGATTTAGACATTAGAATATTAGAAGCTTCGAGGTGATAAAATCAAGAGGAATCGTTATGAAGGACGGCTTGAGCAGTGGCTGTATCTGAGGTGAATAAAGTTTAGAAAAATTCGAGGGGATGTTTGCCTTGCCGTTTAGCGGTTAAGAAAACAACAGGGTCAGAGTACCAAGTCTACACATTTGACAAGAATCAGGGCAATTGTCAAGAGTGTACAGGCTGTTGCCCAAACCGAAATCCCTTTGAGCGGTCATTAAAACGTTTTTTGCCAAGAAATCTTGCCGAAGCGGAAGATAAGCGATGGCAACTGTTTGAGCCCAAAGGGCGAGTTTTGACATCGCCTGGAGCGAGCTTTAGATTTATCAAAAAGCGTTTTAGACCAAGCGAAAAGGGATTTAGGCAACAGCCTGTGTAAACGCGACCCCAAGCTCTCAGAATGAGGCTGAACTTCCTTTGTGTGCTTCCTTATCCAAAAAGTGACTGTGGGATCTTCTTCTAATTTAGACAAGAAGAAATAGCGGATATCCCGCGGATACATATAAACACTTGCATGCATTGACCATCAAAAGCACCCACATGATCCAAAAAAAGCTCATGAAAACGGCCCCATCTGCCGAAGAATAGAAAAAACCATCTCACTGCAAACAAGGAGTTACGAGGACCTCCGGAAGAGATCATCCCGACACAACTTTTGCTGAGAAAAGGGAAAAGGTAACGGGTGAAAATTCGCGGCTATGAACTCCGAAATTTCCAAAAGCGACAACAGCCAGATGCCATTGACCAACAAACAAATCTATGTTGCCGGCCCCAGAAGGTTTCAAAATGAGCTAATCGCCAAATTCTTAGAGCAGGAAACCGGGGCGAAGTGCGTGCCCAAATCAAGCATCCAGCACATTTCGGTCACAGATAACAAAAAAGTTGATACGCAGAGGCAGGTATTGTGGGATTGCCTTGGGAAGGATCTCGAAACGCTTGTGGTTGAAATTGAACCCTATGGCAAAAGGCTACTAGCCCAAGATCTTGTGACCTTCTTTAATGTGCCGCAAGGTCTGGGGATTGAAGAGAGAACCGTGATGCTAGGGGTACGAGGGTTCTTTTATGAACACGACTCCTTGGACGTATTTCTGAAAGGTATCCGTGCCATTTTTGACGGAGAGCTGTGGCTTCCCAGGAAGATCATGATGAAATGCATTCTGAAAAACAAGAGCCGAGAACCCTTTCCCAACGGGTACAGAATCCCTCTAACCCAGAGAGAGAATGAGATACTGGCAATAGTCGCTGTGGGGGCCACCAATGAGGAGATTGCGGACAGACTCTGCATCAGCCCTCATACAGTCAAGACCCACTTGTATAATATCTTTAAGAAAATCAGTGTACCCAACCGCCTTCAAGCTGCCCTTTGGGCTGCCAAGAACCTGTAAGCCAAATCAGTTCTCATCAGGGACTTTCCACATGCCCTCCTCTTAACCCCCTCAAATAGCTAAGTGCTTTGATTCGCAAATATAGTCACGTATCTAAATGAGAAATGTTTAAACAAATGCTCACTCCATCCGGCCCGAGCTCATGGCCGAGGGCAGCACTTAGTCCCGAGTGAATAAATACGTTACCGTATTTATGAATCGAGGGACCAAGTCCCACTAATACATTTTTCTTAGGCATTTCGTAGCCGCACAGGGAAAAAAATACGAAAAAAATCATACCATCTCCCGATTGCAGAACCCCCCTCCTTCACGTACAACTGTCCAAAAGATCTATAAGCCACTGATGCCACCTGACTCCTGACTACAACATCCTTTGGACGGCTCAAAGAACGATGAAAGACCGAAGGAAATTGGAAAGATTCAATTTGAAACTCCGCGGGGAAATCACGGTGAAAACTGCGGATCAGATGAAGAGAGTATTTCACCTCAGGACCAGAGATATATCCTCTGGGGGCGCATTCTTTTACGGTGTGGATCCTCTCCCTGAGGGCACACCCGTACAAATAAATCTGATTCTGTCGATTGACAAGTTGAAAAAACTCATGGGAGCTCAAGCTCATGTAGAGATCAGTGGAATCGTGAAGCGGTCTGAACCATCAGGGATGGCTATCTGTTTCCATAAGGATTATCAGATGATGTCTATAAAAGGTCGGAGAAACCACCGGTCTAATAAAACAGCGGCATTGGATCTGGGGTAGCCACAACTCCGCCACCTTCAAATCCTCGAGGGAATATCGACGGTGACGGAGTTATCGATATCTTGGTTTTGGTTTTGGTATCAGCAAACTTCAAAAAATCAGGTCCCGTTACCTGGTACTAAAGCGGACCTCGATCAAATGGGACCTTTTCCATGAAAGGAGAGCATCATGAACAGGAGAACCCTAAGGCGTTTGGCTATTTTCATGGGGATATTCTCTCTAATCTGCTATTGCATTGGTTATGGTCTCCCAAATGCTGACGGGTCCTTGGCCGATGGGAATGGTTGGATGACCGCCCGTATTTGGCTCGAAGGGCGTCAGGATCATAGCGGCGTTCTGGTGAGCGTCGATGGTTGGCAGCAATTGACTGGAAGTGATGGGCATGTTTTCTTCTTGTTGCCGGAAGGATACCATACCATTACGGTATCTATGAACGGATACCTTTATGCCCAAAGAAGATTTGAAGTAAGGCATAACAGACCCGTCGACCTGTCTACCGTGACCCTTTTTGCAGGCGATGCCGATGGCAATCGCCTCATAGACTTCCTGGACTTCGTCATCGTGCATGCATCCTTTGGTAGTGCCCCTCCCAGTGATCCAAGGGCGGATATCAACGGTGATGGCAGGGTGGATATCTTGGATGCGTTGCTCATAGGAGTGAATCTTGGCAGAGAGGCGCCGACCCCATGGGGCGCCTGGGCCTTTCTGGTTGGACACGCGGATTCTTGAGCCGGATGGAGGGTGAGCAGTCCCCTCAGAAACAGCTGGTAGGCAAGCACGGAACGGAAATGGTACAAAGGCCATCCGGAAGAGGATTGGGCCAAAATCACCGGAAGCAGTTGCGGAGAACATGTCTACGGGGCAGCTGCTGGAGAGGTCATCATCCTGCGTCCGGACCGTGGGAACTACTGCGACATCGCCCATGGTGGAATGGGACACAGTGCGAACCGAGTAGTTGTTCAGCAAACAGAAACCTACGCCGACTGGGTGCGAGACTATTACGACTATATGGACGGCTGCGTCACTACCCTCGACCTCCTCCTTACATCACCTCCGAAAAC
>DAOVRY010000300.1 GCA_030633645.1 Pseudomonadota bacterium
CATCGGTGAAGTTTTAGGTCAGGTAGTAGATCAGATTTTCAATCATTTGGAGAGAGTCGATCGTGGAGCCATATTATTGCTGAACAGAGAGAGAGGCACACTGAGGGAGGTGGTTTCTAAGACGAGACTGGACGATAAAGAGGGCTTCCTTTCCAAAATCAATTATAGCAGGACAATAGTTAATAGAACTGTTAGGGAAGGCAGGCCGGTAATGATGTCCGATACGAGTCGGTTAGATAAATCCGACCTTTCTCGCAGCATCAGACAAATGCGCATCATGTCAATTATGTGCGCGCCCCTCAAAAATAAGGGAAAGGTTCAAGGGATCATTTATGTAGATTCTGTTGGAAAGCCCGGCGCATTCACAAAGGATGACCTCCGATTGCTTACTGGTCTCAGTAATGCTGCGGCTATCGCCATAGAAAATGCACGCCTGTATGAGTCTATTACGCAAGAGTTGGCTGGCCGCCAGAAGGCGGAGAAAAGGCTCATCCAGAGTGAAGAACGATACAGAACCCTGGTAGAGGAGAGCTTTGACGGCATTTTTATTCGAAAAGAGGCTAAAATCAGCTTTGCAAATCAGCGCCTACACCAGATGCTTGGGTATGGCAGGGATGAGTTGTTGAACTTAGACCCCTGGCTCATATACCATCCTGACTACCAAGGGCTGGTAAGAGAACGTATTCATGCTGGTAGGCTTGGTGGCGATCTTCCCTCAAACTACGAGGTCAAATTGCTGCGCAAAGACGGATCGTGGTTCTACGGTGAGATCAACGCCCAGCCCGTCAGGTTCCAGGGAGAGCCCGGAGAACAAGTCTGGGTAAGGGACATTACGGAACGCAAGCAGGCAGAAGCGGCCTTGCAGGAGAGTGAAGAAAAATATCGTCTTTTAGTGGAAAATGCAAATGATGCCGTTTTTATTATCCAGGATGAGGTCATAAAATTCCCCAACCCCAAGACAGTGGATTTGTTCGGATATTCCCCAGATGAATTGGCCCGGATTTCCTTTTTTGATCTTGTACATTCTGAAGATAGAGACATGGTCCTCGAAAAGCATGTGAGAACACTAGAAGGAGAGGAGTCTCCGAGTACCTGTTCTTTCAGAATAATATACAGGGCTGCTGAGGTATTATGGGTGCAAATCAGTGCAGTTCCTATCACATGGGAAGGGCGGCCAGCTACCCTTAGTTTTCTCAGGGACATTATGGCGGAAAAGAAGATGGAAGCCCAGTTTGTTCAAGCCCAAAAGATGGAGGCCATTGGCACTCTTATGGGAGGCACTGCCCACGACTTTAACAACCTTCTTATGTGTATTCAAGGAAATGCTTCCCTGATGCTTTCAAAGATTGATTCAAGCCATCCCTATTATAATAGGTTGAAAAGTATCGAACAGTCCATTCAAAGGGGGGCTGAGCTTACCGAAGAACTCTTGGGCTTTACCACGGGTGGGAAATACCAGGTGAAGCCTACCAATCTGAATGAGATTATCCAGAAGACCGCCAACCTGTTTGGGCGCACTCACAAGGACATCAAGATCTATGAAGAATTTCAGAAAGGTATCTGGCTAGTAGAGGTTGATCAAGGTCAGATCAAGCATGCCCTCTTAAGCCTCTATGTGAATGCCGGGCAGGCGATGCCCGGAGGAGGGGAGCTGCAGCTTCAAACGAAAAACGTCACCCTTGATGAGAGCTATGTCAGGCCCTATCAACTGAAACCTGGAAAATATGTTAGGACCTCTATTACGGATTCTGGAGTGGGTATGGATGAGGTGACGCAGAAAAGGATATTTGATCCTTTTTTCACCACCAAAGATATGGGTAGAGGCACAGGGTTAGGTTTGGCCTCTGTTTATGGCATCATCAAAAATCATGGTGGCATCATTACCGTTTTTAGCGAAGAGGGTGAAGGAACCACCTTTACCATTTACCTGCCAGCATCTGAAAAGGAAGTAGTAGAAGAAAGGCAGGTACCAGAAGAAATCCCAACTAGAAAGGAAACAGTACTCTTAGTTGATGATGAGGATATGGTTATCGACATTGGTAAAGACATGCTGAAGACATTGGGCTATAAGGTATTGCTGGCAAGGGGTGGGAAAGAAGCCATAGAAGTCAGTAGGGCAAGAAAGGATGAAATAGATCTCGTCATCCTTGGTATGACCATGGCGGATATGGGAGGGGGCGAGACCTACGATAAGATAAAGGAAATCAATCCTCAGGTAAAGGTGCTCCTTTCAAGCGGATACAGCATAGAGGGCCGGGTAAGGGAGATATTGGAACGTGGGTGCGATGGTTTTATTCAGAAGCCCTTTGGTATGAAAGAGCTGTCCCAAAAAATAAGGAAAATTCTGGACAAAGGAACGGGACGTACCTCAAGAACTTGATGGCTCTATCTGAATGGAGGGAGCTTCTATTCGAAATAGGAGTTGTAAATTGTCACTCAATTACGGGCTGTTGCCGAAATCCCCTTTCTCTTAGTCTAAAACGTTTTCTGACAAATCTAAGGCTCACTCCAGGCGATGTCAAAACTCGCCTTTAGGGCCAAGGTCACGTCATAGTGAAACCTAGGCTGTTGATTCTTAAGCTTATTGCAGGGTATGGGTATCTTTTTTTTGGATTATGCCCC
>DAOVRY010000289.1 GCA_030633645.1 Pseudomonadota bacterium
CATCCTCGAGCCCAGGACAGGTTGGCTTTAAGGGTTCTAGAAAAAGCACTCCTTTTGCTGCCCAGTTAGCAGCACAGAGTGCATTAAAAAAGGCAATGGCTCTCGGTCTGAAGACTGCTGAGGTTCGGGTTAAGGGACCCGGTGTTGGACGTGAAGCAGCCTTACGGGCATTACAAATGGACGGCTTTTCCGTTACCATGATTAGAGATGTGACCACCATTCCACATAACGGTTGCAGGCCCCCAAAGAGGAGAAGGGTGTAGGAGGGAAAATAGTGGCTCGATATTCTGAGGCTGCGTGTCGGCTGTGCAGGAGGGAAAACCTGAAACTGTTCCTCAAAGGTGACAGGTGCTACACGGACAAGTGTGCGTTTGAGCGGCGCTCTTATGCCCCTGGTCAGCATGGTCAGAGGAGAGGTAGAAAGATCTCCGATTACGGGATCCAACTCCGGGAAAAACAAAAGGTCAAGAGAATTTATGGGGTGCTAGAAAAACAGTTTCGAAGGTACTATACCCGAGCTGATAGGCAAAAGGGAATTACGGGCACAAATCTGTTAATCTTGCTAGAACGCCGATTGGATAACATAGTCTACCGGATGGGATTTGCCTCTTCAAGGAATCAGGCAAGGCAGGTGGTCAGACATAATCATTTCACTGTGAATGGAAGCAAGGTCAATATACCTTCTTACCAGGTTAAGATCGGTGACATGATAGAGGTAAGAGAGAAAAGCCGCAAGAGCCCTTTCATTCTGGAGGCAATGGAGACAGTTGTCAGGCGAGAGATGCCCTCGTGGTTAGAGGTTGATGGTAGTAATTTTCGTGGTATCATCAAAGAGTTTCCTAATCGTGAAGAGTTAACCATGCCTATCAATGAGCAACTGATAGTTGAGCTATACTCAAAATAAGTAAAACACCTTTACAATTTTATTCGCCTTCGCCAGAATACCCCGCAGCTTGCTGCGGGGAGGTTCATCCTTAAGAAATGGTTTAGGCTTTTAAAGACGCTATAAAACAATCTGTCTTTGAGGTGATTTATATCCATGAAAAAGCTACAGCAAAAAAATTGGAGAGATTTGATAAAACCTAAGATGATAGAAATCGAAACCGATTCCTTTACGGATTTTTATGGGAAATTTGTTTGCCAGCCGCTAGAGAGGGGTTTCGGGATCACTCTTGGGAATGCTTTAAGACGGATTCTCCTGTCTTCTCTGCAGGGGGCCGCCATTGTCTCTGTTAAATTTGATGGTGTGCCTCATGAGTTTACGACGATTCCAGGGATCAAGGAGGATATAGCAGACATCATTTTGAATCTAAAGGAAGTGAATCTTAGGATTGTTAATGATAGTGAAGAAGAACAGGAAGAAATTAGGCTCGTTCTGGATCTCAAAGGGGAAAAGGAGGCAAAGGCTGGCGATATGCTCACCGACGGGAAGGCTGAAATAATGAATCTAGATAGCCATATTGCTACCCTCAATAAGGATGCTGTTTTGCATGCTGAGATGATAGTCAAGACCGGCAGAGGATACGTTCCAGCAGAGAAGACTGTGGCAGGAGATCAAAAAATCGGCGTAATACCGATAGATGCCCTTTTTTCGCCGATCAGGAGAGTGAGCTATGTAGTTGGTAACGCACGGGTCGGCCAGAGGACTGATTATGATAAACTGACGTTAGAGATCTGGACGAATGGAACGGTCAATCCACAAGATGCTTTGGCCTTTGGTGCAAAAATTCTTAAGGAACAGGCTACTCCTTTTATCGATTTCGAGGAAGAACCGGAAGAAGAGGTAGAAAAAGAAGAAAAAGAGGTGGAAGAAAAGGTAAATGAGAATCTATTTAAGCCGGTGAGTGACCTTGAACTGTCTGTGCGCTCATCTAATTGCTTGAAGAATGCTAACATAAAATATATCTACGAATTGGTCCAGAAAACAGAGAGTGAGATGCTCAAGACAAAGAACTTTGGAAGAAAGTCCCTAAATGAGATAAAGAGGATCTTGGAGGAAATGGATCTGCAGTTTGGCATGGAATTGGAAAATTTTCCCTTCCCCAAGCATGATGAACAGGAAGGACAGGGGGAGAAGGAAGAGGAACAGGATCAATGAGGCACAGAAAGGCAGGAAAAAAACTGGGTCGGGACTCAAGCCATCGAAAGGCCGTTTTGAGAAACCTGGTCACTTCTCTGTTTCGATACGAGGAGATTTCAACAACACATGCAAAGGCTAAAGCGTTGCGACCTGTTGCTGAGAAGATGATCACCCTTGCCAAACGGGGTGATCTTCATGCGCGGCGTCAGGTCCTTTCCTATTTTATGGATAAGTCTGTTGCCAATAAACTGTTTGATCAGATGCGCGACCATTTTTTGGATCGCCAGGGTGGTTATGTTAGGATTTTAAGGGCCGGGCATAGGATCGGCGATAATGCACCGCTCGCAATTATCCAGCTGTTATTGGCGGATAAGGGGAAGGGAGCGGATAAGACCGTTAAGAGAGAGCAAAAGGGCGACAAAAAGGTCCCCAAGAAGGTCTCAGATAAACAGGAGATCTCTAAGAGCACAGCAAAGGTACCTGAACCCGAAGAGCAAAAGGATATCCCCAAAGGAAAGAAAAGGGCTTCTGAGGTCAAGAAAGACAGCTCCAAAAGAAAAAGGAGCGTTTCCGAGGACAAAAAGAAGACCTCTAAGGGGGAGAAAAAGGATTCCCAGGATAAACAGGACAGCTCGAAAGACAAAGTGAAGGTCGCCAAGAGAAAACAGGAGAAAACAGAGAAACCGTAAA
>DAOVRY010000293.1 GCA_030633645.1 Pseudomonadota bacterium
TATTCCGCAAATGAATATCTGACCAGGATGAACCTGATGAAGGGTTTTCTCTTCCCCCAGTTTTCTACTCCCATAAAGAATCACAAAAGAGTGGCGGTCATCGGTGGAGGAAACGTGGCCATGGACTGTGCCAGAACTGCACTAAGGCTGGGAGCAGAGAGCAGGATAATCTACAGGAGATCCAGGCAGGAACTTCCAGCACGCTTGGAGGAGATAGAGAATGCAGAGGAGGAAGGAGTTGTTTTCGATTTTCTGACCCTTCCCATTCGGTACATTGGAGATGAGAACGGATGGGTGAAGGAAATTGAGTATCTGAAGATGAAGTTGGGTGAGCCCGATTCCTCTGGAAGGAGAAGACCCGTTCCCATTGAAGGTTCTGAAACCATTCTTCCCATGGATGCTGTGGTCTGTGCCATCGGTAACAGCCCCAATCCGCTCATTGCTGCTACTACGCCTGGATTAGAAGTAGGAAAGAAGGGAAACATCGTTGCTGATGAGGAGACCGGCAAGACCTCCAAGGAGAGGGTCTGGGCTGGGGGCGACGTGGTGACCGGGGCAGCAACCGTTATCCTTGCCATGGGCGCTGGGCGTAAAGCCGCCAGATCCATCCATGAGTACCTCTGCTCTCTTTAAACAAATTGCAAGGAGCCGCAAAGTTCTGTAGTTTGTAGGTCAACCATCCCGAAGGGTGGTTGACAATCTTTTTAGTCAAGCAGTCCTGCGGACATGCTTGACTTTCCCCGTTGGTAATGTTTGATTTGGATAAAGGGTCTCGGCAGGGGTCGGATTTATCCGACCCGAAACGTCTTTTCCAAAACAATCTTTGAGATTTCAGTAAATTATGACTTGACTTCAGAACATTTTTATTTAGGTTTGCGTCTGATTGTTAGGTAAAACGGTTAATCATGCTGAAGGCAATTCTTTTATATGTCATGATGCATTGACATCAGGATTCATCCTGCCCTTCGTCCTGCCTCGCACAGTTCGTCCTGAGCTCACTGTCGAAGGAAAGGAAATGCCGATGCTAATTATTCGGGAATTCCTGGGTCTGTTTCCCAAATTGTTTTTCGTTCTTTAAAGAAAGTGTGGTTATAGCTCCTTGTGGATGTTATCATCCACAAGGGGTTAACTCTGAAGGAGATTCGCATGAACGCTTCGCATCGGTGATGTCATGAAAAAGAGAACCAAAGATAATTTCAACGATTTGATCAAACTGATGTCAAAGTTGAGATCAAAGCATGGGTGTCCCTGGGATAGGGTCCAGACCCATAAATCTCTTTTGCCATATTTGATCGAGGAGTCCTATGAGGTATTAGACACCATCGAGGCAAAAGACGACCAGAGGTTAAAGGAAGAGTTAGGGGATTTGTTGTTGCAGATAATTTTCCATGCGCAAATAGCCAAAGAGAGAAAGAAATTTGATATTTATGAGGTGATAGAAAATCTGCGTCAGAAACTGATTGAAAGACATCCCCATGTGTTCAAGGAGAAAAAGAAATTAGTAACAGAAGAGGTGCTAAAAAATTGGGAGCACATCAAACTCGCCGCAAGTAAGGCTAAGAGGAGATCGGTTCTTTCTGGTCTTCCCCGTCATTTACCTGCACTATTGAAAGCTTATAGACTGCAGGAAAAGGTGGCCCGATTTGACTTCGATTGGGAAGGGATAGACGAGATATTTTTGAAAACAGAAGAGGAGATTAAAGAACTAAAAAGAGCTTACAGGAAAAGGAAAAAAGAGGATATGGAGGAAGAATTGGGGGATGTTTTATTTTCCTTGGTCAATCTTTGCCGCCGTTTGAAGATCAACCCCGAATTTGCCCTAAGAAAGACCATAGATAAATTTGTGAAAAGATTCAACTATATCGAAAAACGTCTGAAACAAAAAAAGATTTCACTTCGTAAAGCCGGGCTTCCTCTCCTAGATTCTCTCTGGGAGGAGGCAAAACGGTCAGCGGTATGAACCGTATGGTTCATACCAGCGGATGAAACGGACTTGTCCTGAGGGCTTGCCCCGAAGGATTAAACGGATAATTCCGTTGCATCCGTTAAATCCGTTGATAGCCTTTTTAAGAAATTGTCTGCCTACTGCCTACTTGTGGTGAGTTGTAGGTCGGGTTGCGACCCCGCCTTTGGCGGGAGAGCTACCCGACAATTAGAGATTTAGAGCATCCCCTTTTGAGAAGGAGCCTGCTCTACTTGACTGACTGCTATCGCATCCCATAAACCACTTGACAAAATTTTTCGACTTTTCTATCATTCAAGAGCCTGATTTACTTTGTCGATGATAAAACAAGGGGTAATAAACCAGGGATATGGCCTTCCTTGTTTACAGAATAATGTAAAGAACAGATATTTTTAAACCGAAAGGTTACATGATGGAAGCAATTAAGACCACCACTCAGCAGCTGGAGATCAATATCCTGAAAGAGATAGGCGCAGCAGTAAAAAGATTGGGGATGTACCCTTCAGAACACCCTGCGGCTATTAAAGCTACTGAAAAACCTTTCCTCACCCTCCAGGAGATATTTAAGGATACGGATCAGGTAACTATAAGCAAGGTGGATGATAAAATAATCGTAAACGGAAAGAGTGTAGAGGGTGAGCTTCTACCAGAAAGATTAAAGGAGGAATTTCAGGACCAAGATATAAATAGTTTGACCTTCTTCAATACCCTAACCAAGGAAGAGCTAAGTAA
>DAOVRY010000119.1 GCA_030633645.1 Pseudomonadota bacterium
CTGGATTCCCGCCTACGCGGGAATGACAATAAAGCATTTAATATCAATCAGATACACTATCCGTCATACCCGCGAATGCGGGTATCCAGAGGTCAAAAAGACTTTTTACGAATTTATCAATATTAAGCAAAGAAGCTGTTTTCAGGTGAAAAAAGGGGCGATAGGATAAGGGAGGGTTCTTGAATCTCGGTTACTTCTTGCGTGCTTCAAGAGAGGCCTTAATCTTCTTGAGCCGCATAAAGCTTTCTCTCTCTATCTCTTCCATTCTCATTTCTATATACTTAATGGTTGCCCTTAGTCTCGGGATCACAATGTATTCCAGGGCATTAACCCTCCGCTTTGTCTTTTCCACCTCCTCGGCAATCCTTCTGACAGATTCTTCCACCTCCGCCAGGTTGACAATTACCATAAGGGATTCTTCAAAACTCTTTGCAGCATCATCAAGTTTAGCATTGGTGCTTAAAAACCCATAGCCTCTCTGGTTTACCTTCCTCACCAGATTGTCGACTTTCATAATGGGAACCGAAACCCCCATTATGTTTTTGATTGCAAAATCGAGGTCTATATCCCGTAAGGTTATGTCACTTATCTGTTCAATGTCCCAAGGCCCGAGCAAGACCTCAGCCATGAGAAGACTGTGAAAGGCGATCTGCAGGCTTTCCTCCGCCCTATTTCTTGCCTCCTTGTACTCCTTTATTACTACCATGAACTCGGAGACCAATGCATCTCTCTTTTCCTTTAGAAGCTTGTGTCCTCTGTCAGCGAGCTTCACCCTCCTCTTGAGCTTTAACAGTTCCATTCTGGTGGGCTTCACATTTGGTAAGGTCTCTGCCATGTACTAATCTCCTGCCCCCACTTGAGACCCCTTCTTATAGTATTGCTTGACGTATTTTTCATCAATCCTCTTGAGTTCTCCCTCTGGAAACATTGAGAGGAGCTCCCACCCCAAATCAAGTGTTTGTTCAATGGTTCTGTTTTCATCAACTCCCTGGGTGACGAATCGCTCTTCAAAGACCTCAGCAAACTTTAGATTGAGGCGATCTCTTTCGCTCAATGCCTCCTCTCCCACAACGGCGACAAGGCTCCTTACATCCCTACCTTCAGCATAACCAGAGTAACATTGATCAGACACCCCTAAATGGTCCGCCCTGGTCCTGCCTTCCCCGATCCCCTCATTCATGAGCCTGGAAAGGCTGGGTAGAACATCCACAGGGGGGTAAATTCCCTTGCGGTGCAGCTCACGGGAGAGAACGAATTGTCCCTCGGTAATATACCCGGTAAGGTCAGGTACGGGATGGGTGATGTCGTCATCAGGCATTGAGAGAATGGGCATCTGCGTGATAGAACCCCTTTTTCCGATGATTCTTCCTGCCCTCTCATAATTGGTCGCTAAATCGGTATACATATAGCCTGGATACCCTCTCCTTCCGGGAACCTCTTCCCTTGCAGATGAGATCTCTCTGAGGGCCTCGCAATAATTGGTCATGTCTGTAAGGATAACCAGCACATGGGTATCGTAATTAAAGGCAAGAAACTCTGCAGTGGTAAGGGCCATCCTGGGGGTAATAATTCTCTCTATGGCAGGGTCGTCTGCCAGATTGATAAATGAAACTATCCGCTCCAGTGCCCCTGTTGATTCGAAGCTGTTTATGAAAAAATTCGCCTCTTCATGGGTTATGCCCATGGCAGCAAAGATTACACTAAACGGTTCCTCCGAACCCAAAACGGTAGCCTGTCTTGCTATCTGTGCAGCGAGTTCATTGTGGGGCAATCCAGAACCTGAAAAGATGGGAAGCTTCTGCCCCCTCACCAAGGTATTCATTCCATCGATGGTGGAGATACCGGTCTGGATGAATTCGTTCGGGTAGGCTCGTGCTGTTGGATTTATAGCAGCGCCGGTGATTGACAATCGAGCCTCTGGAATGATCTCTGGGCCGCCATCAATCGGTCTTCCCAAACCATCAAAGGACCTTCCGAGAATCTCCTTGGAAAGAGAGATTCTCATAATGTCCCCGGCAAATCTAACCCGTGTCTGGTCTGTGTCAAGTCCTCGTGTGCCTTCAAATACCTGCACAATAGCCACATTCTCCTGTGACTCCAGAACCTGGCCCATGCGGTTTTCTCCCCCAGGTGTCCGGATGTACACAACCTCTCCATAGGCCACCTCTTCCACACCCTCAACAATCATAAGAGGGCCTGCCACCTGGGTAACAGATCGGTACTCCCTCGATTTAATATCCTTGGCTTGTTCGCTCATTTTTGATTCCTCAAAGATTCAAATTCACCTTCAATGGATTGTATTAACTCCTCATATCTCTTTGGAAAATCCTGGTTGGGAGTATACTTCATGCGAGCTATTTCATCCTTAACCTTCACCGCTGCTATTCTGTTCGCCCCAACTCCTGACTCGATTGCCTTGTTGACCTCTTGGTAGAATTTCATAATGATCTTGAGCATTAGATATTGCTTCTCTTTAGAACAATATGAATCTATTTCGTGGTATGCATGCTGTTGCAAATAATCTTCTCTAATCATACGCGCCACCTCTAAAAGGGCCCTATCTGATTCTGGTAGTGCGTCCTGTCCAACCAGCTGGACAATCTCTTGCAACTCTGCCTCTTGTTCCAGCAGCGCCATCATGTCTCCTCGAAGGCCCTGGAATTCCTTGCCTACGTTTTGATCAAACCAGGGTTTCACAAAGTCCAAATAGAGCGAATAACTGGTTAACCAATTGATGGCAGGAAAATGTCTCCGGTCTGCCAGGTTTGTGTCTAATGCCCAAAAGGCGCTTACCACCCTCAATGTATTCTGGGCAACCGGTTCAGAGAAATCACCTCCTGGCGGGGAAACAGCTCCGATGATCGAAACCGATCCAAACCGCTCTTGGCTGCCCAGGGTAACTACCCTGCCTGCCCTCTCATAAAAGTCAGCGAGCCTGGTGCCCAAATAGGCCGGAAACCCCTCTTCACCGGGCATCTCCTCAAGCCTACCTGAGATCTCCCTCAATGCCTCAGCCCATCGTGATGATGAGTCCGCCATCAAGGCCACATCATACTCCATGTCCCTATAGTACTCGGCGATGGTAACCCCTGTATAAATAGAGGCCTCCCGGGCTGCAACCGGCATATTGGATGTATTGGCAATCAACGTAGACCTCTCCATGAGTTTCTCCCCGGTGCTTGGATCGTCCAGTTCGGGAAAGGTTATCAAAACCTCTGTCATCTCATTCCCTCTTTCTCCACAGCCCACATACACGACAACCTGCGAATCAGCCCATTTTGCCAATTGATGTTGGCTCACTGTTTTACCAGTACCAAAGCCCCCCGGAATTGCAGCTGTCCCCCCTTTGGCTATAGGGAAAAATGTATCATAAATCCTCTGGCCCGTGAGCAGGGGTACCTCTGGGTCAAGCTTCTTCTTTAGGGGTCTCCCGATCCTCACCGGCCACTTCTGTTTCATGGTGAGTTCAATCTTCTTTCCTCCACTCTCAAGGATAGCTATGACCTCATTGACAGTGAAGCTCCCGCTTTTTATCTCGACCACCTTTCCCTGTATCCCTGGCGGCACCATTATCCTATGCTTGATAACCTTTGACTCCTGAACCTCCCCAAGATAGTCACCCCCTATAAGCTCATCGCCCTTTTTAACCGTTGCGGTGAAGTCCCATTTCTTATCGGGATCCAAGCCGGGAAGATTAATCCCTCGGGTTATATAGTCCCCTGCCTGGTTCTTGATTTCAAGCAAAGGCCGCTGGATCCCATCATAGAAATTAGTGATTATTCCTGGACCAAGCTCAACTGAAACGGGGGCACCGGTTCTTACAACCTCTTCACCTGGTTTAAGCCCAGTAGTATCCTCGTAGACTTGCACATAGGCTAAGTCTTGGATCAACTTTATGATTTCTCCCATCAAACCTTCCTGACCCACCCTCACAACCTCATACATCTCACAACCCCTCATGTCTTTGGCGATTACGAGCGGGCCAGCAATGCTCTTGATTCTTCCTGTCTTTTGATTACCCATAACTACCTCATTATGCTATTTCAAACCCAACCGTTTTCTTAATGATCTCTCGCATCGGGTCGACCTTGCTGATCAAGGGTCCACCACTATCCGGGATCTCTAAAATGATAGGCATAATACCCGTCCTAAATCTATTCACCTCATCCAGAACATCCCTTATTTCCACGGCTGTCTTTTCAGTAACCAGTATTATGCCAACGGTGCCGTCAAATAGATCCTTCAGTGTGGCTCTAATACCCTCTCTCTTCAACGCCTGCATCCGAAATGTTTTTCTAACGCCTGCGAGCTTAAAGCCACACACAGTATGTCTATCTCCGATCAGGCCAATTTCCATTACTTCCTCATTACAGACTCTCTGACTTCATCTCTACTCAGATCAACCTCTGTGCTCCTCACAATAGCCAAAAGGTTCTTTACCTCTGTTTCCTTTGATACGAGAAAGCCGATGAGGGGACCGGGGCCAAATGGCTTTTTTTTCCTAATCTCTTCTCCCTTTTTAGGCACCAGACTATCGAGCACCTCTTCAAAGGCCACAACAGAGCCGGTTCTTTCATGCTCATGCTGTGCGGCTACAAGAGGTTCAAAATATAGTGTGTCTTCCAGGAGCGGTAAAAGGCCCGGCAGGTCTTCTTCATCAAAGGTGGAGAGCAGTTTATCGATGATTGTGCACTCAGCTATGAGAAAGGGATCAATATCTTCTCGAAGGAGACCGTCACTCTTGGCCCTCAAAATGATCTTGATGTTATGCGTTTCAACGCAGACCTCTACAAATTCTCTGAATTCCTTGATTCCTCTGGCC
>DAOVRY010000155.1 GCA_030633645.1 Pseudomonadota bacterium
AAGGAGGCAATTTCATCAGATAAATGTTGAGATTATTGGAGACCCGGGCCCAAGATCGGATAGTGAACTGATATATATGATTATGTACTTTTTTTCCGCTCTTGGGTTGCATGACCTGGTCCTCCATGTCAACTCTCTGGGTTGTTTAGAATGCAGGGCGCCATTCCGGGGGGCACTCAAGGATTACCTCAAGAAATATGGTGCAGATCTTTGCCCTGACTGTCAGATCAGGATGGAAACCAATCCCCTAAGGGTGTTTGATTGCAAAGTGGAGAGATGTACCCAGGTGATAAAGAAAGCACCGTCCATGCTTGGTTTTTTGTGTCATGATTGCGCTCAGCATTTTGATGCCCTCAAGGCACACCTCAAGGAATTGGATGTTGATTTTGTTGTAAACTCACATTTGATGAGGGGTCTTGATTATTACACAAGAACTACTTTTGAGGTGCAGACCCAACAATTGGGAGCCCAGAATGCGATCGCAGGTGGAGGCAGGTATGACCGTCTGATGAAAGAGTTTGGTGGGCCAGACACCCCCGCAATAGGATTTGCCATAGGCGTAGAAAGGGTTGTTGAACTATTGGAGGAGCAGGGTGACTCGAGCGAAGCAGGGCCGGATCTTTTCCTGGCTCCTCTGGGAAAAGAGGCAGAGAATAAGGCATTTATCTGGTTACAGGAACTCCGTAGGACTGGCCTTAAATGTGAGATGGAGTACAGATCTTTAGGCTTGAAGAATCAAATGAGGCATGCAGACCGACTGAAAGCTCGGAAGGTACTGATTGTAGGAGAACATGAATTAAGTAAAGGCAAGGGTATTCTGAGGGATATGGTTACCAAGGAACAAATAGAGCTTCCCTTGGATAGTGTGGTGAATGAACTCATAAGATTGAAGGAAGAAAGTTGGAAATAGATACCCTCAAAGATTGGAAAAGGACGAACGATTGCGGCAGCTTGCGGAGAAATGATATTGACCGGGAGGTCGTGCTCATGGGATGGGTCAACAGACGGCGGGACCTGGGCAAAGTGACCTTCATTGATCTCAGGGATCGGTCTGGCTTGACTCAGATCGTGTTTGACCAAGAATTCGACAAGACCAGCCATAAAAAGGCAGGTATCTTACGGAATGAGTGGGTCATTGCTGTGAGGGGAGTCGTCACACCTCGGCTGGCCGGTCAAGAAAACCCTGATCTCCCAACCGGAGATATTGAGCTGAAGGTAAAGGAATTGAAGATATTGAACGAGACAGAGGTACCGCCATTCCAGGTTGATGGAAAAATTGATGCATCAGAGAATTTGCGTCTGAAATATAGGTACCTTGAGCTGAGGAGGCCGGCTCTTTTTCATAACCTTGCCACGAGGCACAGGATTGCTCTGCAGATACGAAACCTTTTGACTAAAGAGGGATTCGTGGAGGTGGAAACGCCTTTTCTTACCAAGAGTACCCCTGAAGGGGCTCGGGACTATCTTGTGCCGAGCCGGATAACAAAAGGCTCGTTTTATGCCTTGCCCCAATCCCCGCAGTTGTTTAAACAGCTCATAATGGTGGCTGGCTTTGATCGCTATTTTCAGATTGTCCGATGTTTCCGAGATGAAGATCTTAGGGCTGATAGACAACCGGAGTTTACCCAGGTTGACCTTGAGTTGTCCTTTGTAAACGAGGATGGGGTTATGGATGTTATTGAGGCCATGATGGTAGATCTATTTTCTACTATTGTGGGGTACCCTATTTCACGGCCTTTTCCAAGAATTGAATATCAGAAGGCGATGGATCTGTATGGCTCGGATAAACCAGATACCAGATTCAGCATGGAATTGATAGATCTCTCAGATCTCCTCAAATCCTCGGGTTTTAAGGTCTTCGCCGATGTGTTGGAAGGGGGAGGCGCTGTTAAGGCTATAACCGTACAAGGAGGGGTCTCTTTTTCTCGGAAGGATTTGGATGATTTAAACCGTGTGGTAATTGATTCTGGTGCCAAAGGATTGTTTTGGGCCAAACTTCAACCTGATGGCTGGCAGTCGCCGTTAGGCAAGTTTTTGGCGCCCGATTGTAGGGGTGGTGTTGAAGAAAAACTCGGGGCCACCCAAGGTGATCTCATTCTCTTTGTGGCTGATATGGCGCATATAGCGAATGAGGCGCTCGGTTTGTTGAGGATCGAGATCGGCAAGAGACTCGATTTAGCCAAGGATGGAACCTACTCATTTGTTTGGGTAACCAGATTCCCTCTTCTGGAGTACAATAGTGAAGAGAAGAGGTATATGGCTGTTCACCATCCGTTTACCGCCCCACTCGAAGAGGATATACCTTTGCTGGCGGAAAGACCGGAGGCAGTGAGAGCACGATCATATGATTTGGTTTTGAATGGTGAAGAGATAGGGGGAGGGAGTGTTAGGATCCATTCACTTGGCCTGCAAAACCAGATTTTCCGTACCTTGGGGTTAGGTGAAGAAGAGGTGAGAGAAAAATTTGGGTTTTTCCTTGAGGCGCTCAGCTATGGTGCACCTCCGCACGCAGGTATTGCTCTTGGTTTTGACCGACTTGTGGCCATTATAGTTGGGGCAGAGTCCTTACGGGATGTGATTGCCTTTCCCAAAACCCAACGGGCAACCTGTGCCGTTACCGATGCGCCTTCGAAGGTGGATAGGGATCAGCTTGCCGAACTGGGCCTTTCACTTATTCGTCCCTGAGAATGTGACGGTGACCTCTGGATTGACGCATTGTCCTGTGAGATAGATCCGAGTATTGTTGAGAATGCAGCCAGAGATCTCCAGCCGGTAATTTGGAACGCAGAAAGTCTGGGATCTGGGTATTTCGCCCTACTCGAAATGGGGAATGGGCGCAAAATAGAATGGCCCCCATTGCTGAATGGGGGTTGTTTTCCTGTTTTTGAGTAAACTACCTGATTGAACATAGCTCTCTTTTTCGATTAATAGTAGTCGCTAAGATCATAGGGTGTGTCGGAAAGATAGCCTGCAGGGCCACGTCATAGTGAAACCTAACATATTGATTTTTGAGCTTCTTCCAGGGTATGGGTATCTTTTTTTTGGATTATGCCCTCACATAGTTTAGACTAGTGGGAGTTTCAAAATGGTTTATATAGATGGAGCCTATGATTCTAAGGCTTGGGGCGCAATAAACCATTTTGAAACGACCCAGTAAGGGGCCATGTCACAGGGCATAACCAAAAAAAAGATACCCATACCCTGGATTTGACGTTACCCTGGATAGCCTGTTTTTGACTTGACAATGGGGTGCATGTCAAAGTATCAGATTATGACTATAGAGAAATAGAACCAGTCCGCAGTAAAAGAGGTGATAGTGGAGCACGCTTTTGCTGGGGATAGTTGTTTTTATCTAAAATAAGAGGAGGTGCAGAAGTGAGTGATGTAACAGCTCCCATGGCGGGAAAGGTAATCGAGGTAAAGGTGCAGGTGGGCGACACGGTTAATGAGAATGATGAGGTTCTTATTATTGAGGCCATGAAGATGGAGATGCCCATAGTGGCCCCAGTATCTGGAAAGGTTAGCGAGATAAGATGTCAGAAAGGAGATTCAGTCGGAGCCGATGATGTTTTAGTGGTGATCGAATAGACGCACGGCTTTTTGAATATTCAGAAATAAGCGCCCTGTCCGGTCACTGGCAGGGCACTTTTTTGCAGTAGTTGTTGGCAAAGTCATCAGTGCTCATTATTCGAGCACCGATACCTGGTGAGCCTAGATAGGGTAACAGTAATTACAATAGCAAGGGAGGGAGTATGGGTATGGTTGACTGGAGTCTTGCACTAAGGATATTCACCTTTGGTTTGCTGGCTGTCTTTTGTTCACTGGGGATACTGATAGTGGCAATATATGGATTTGGGAAGGTCTTGAAGGCGTTTGAAAAAGATTAACTATTCAGCCACGAATGGACACGAATGGACACAAATGAAAATGAAATTCTGTACAAAGACTTATCGTACAAAATCGTTGGACTGCAGTGAACAACAAGTGCCGATAACTGTATACTTTGAAGAAGAGGTAGTTGGAAACTATTATGCTGACATTTTGGTTGAGGATAAAGTTATCTTAGAGATTAAATCTGTAGAAAATATTATTGATGCGCATATAGCTCAAACTCTTAATTATTTGAAGGCAACTGCCCTGCGATTGGCAATTATCTTGAATTTTTCGAAAGAAAAACTTC
>DAOVRY010000011.1 GCA_030633645.1 Pseudomonadota bacterium
CCTCATCGCCATGTTTTCCAGGTATGATTAAATCCCTTTCATACAAATAACACATAAAGCTCAGGGTATCTGATCGATCGTCAAAACCGAGATAGAGCGTGCAGCCTTTTTGAACATTGAGACCAAAGGGGGCATAGAAGAGGTCATTCTGTCCACTTGCGCTGGTCCTGTCAAAAACACCAGTTTGCTCATCGACTATTACTTTCTTGAGCTCTATGGGAGTGATCGTTATATCTTCAGCAAGCTCAAAATAAATCGTGGCGCCGGACACCTCTGCTGATACTGGAGTTCCCTTTTTTAAAGTTATTTCTCTGTCTGACTCAAACGTCAGGTCCACGCGTGCTGCCCTGGCCGGTTCTGGTTTGATCCCCAAAAGCTTCAGATATTTGAGAATGTGTCTGTCGGTTATCTGATTGATACGGTATAGTTCGGTTTCAGTGAGCCAGGCAAAAAGCTCTATGAAGGTTATCCCTGGATCATGAAGATTGTGATCTGTCCATTCAGGGGCATAAAGAGGAATAAGTTTTTTGGCCTCTTCAACCAGTTCCTCAAAGGTCTTGTCGTCGAGATCTGGAATGGGTAAAGACATTTTATAAACCTCTCGTCATTTCGCCTTTGTTTCCTAACTCACCGTTATCCTATGATTGCCGCTACAAACAATGGCATAAGGGGGTATTTTTATATCTGAGGGCCTTTCAGGGCTGACCAAAAGCTCTGATATGATCTGGTCTTCCGCATAGGTCATCATATTTAGGGAAAGGCTTTTGATATGATCAACCCCTTCGATCTTCTCCAGCAGGGCATAAAAATCAGAAAAGCAGGGCATTCTTCCAAATTCCCATCCCCTTCTCTGATAGCCTCCGGTAAGCGGATTAAGAAATTCTCTGAGCCGGGAGAAGACCTTCTTTTCAACCGCAGGAATGACATCCATAGAGAGAGCAATGAGAGCAGTGTTCACGGAAACCTCCACATACACGGGTTCAGATACCTGGAGATGGTTCTTTTCTATTACCGTATTGGCAGAATGTTCTTTCACATAGCTTCCAACCTCTCTCTTAAGCTGTAAGGAAAGCCTGGGTCTATCCTCACTACTTTGGGGGATGACTACGATTGTCACCCATCCAGGCTTAAATTGACCTTGATTATCAAAGTTGGGCAGGCATTTTGCTCTGGCAATGGCCCTTGAGGCCTGGCAGGCTATCTGCTCAAAATCTTGGGCGGTAATCGCCCGATTACGGTGTTTCAGGACTTGGGGACCTCTTTCGATAGTCTTCTCGATACCCTCTACCTCAGTTCCTCCACTTGCAGATAGAGGATTGAAGGCTTTATCCAGAAAGGGTATGGAGGTTTTTAGATCCTTTATCTCGTAAGCTCTGACATTACCCTTACTTCCTCCACCAGTTCGGTAATTTGTCTTTATGTTGTCTGTTCCTATTGGAGGAATTTTTCCATAAACTTCGTCACCAAATTTTATTTCACCTGGAACCTTGTGTATTTCATAATGACGGTCATCTTTTGAAGAGGTCAGGAGGCCTTCCACTGGCTTCCATTTAACCCAGAATTCAATGACATTTCCCTTCTCATCTTTAGTTTCTCTTGCCTCATATTCCCCTTTTTCAAGGATATCCTTCCTCTCTTCTTCAGAAATAGTTCTTATTTCATTTATCCAGATATCCTCAGAGATAATAGGTGTTTTTGTTAAAGTGAAACTTTGACCAGTGGTTCCATCACTTGATCCTAAGATTTCATCTTTTATAGTTTCAGCCTGGATGGCCCAGGTAGTATTGAGGAAGATGCCCTTTATCCTGGGGCTTGCGGTCTCTTTTCTTACTACAGGGGGATGAGACCATATAGGTTTAAAGGTATCTTTCACATCAACGGCCCTGATCCAGTATAGTTCTTTTCCAAATTCTTTTGTCTTCTTAAAATCCTGAGGAAAGACAAATTCTATTACCCCCGGCCTCATAAGACCCCTGGTTTCATCTAAAACATCGAGCCGTACCCATTTGGCGCTCTCGGTATAATATTCCCAATCAATAAGCGGTATCTTATCAGCAGACCCGGGTTGTTCTTCTGTGGAGAAAAAGAGGCTTATAGGGCCTTTTTCTAATTTTTTATCAAAGCCGAGATAGAGGGTTTGGTGTTTATCGTCTAAAGGAAGAAATGGCTTAAAGACTTTACATTTGGTTTGACCTTCCTCGGTTAGATCAATAAAATTCAGATTATTGTGGGTAAGAAGATGTTGTACATTTTGAAAATTATTCTTGTAGTCATAATTTATGGATAGGAATGTAATTATTGGCGGGGTAACTTTGCCCTGACTTATATCATTATCAGCAATTATCACCTCTTGACCATAGTGTCCACCGATGAGTCTGACTCGTATCCAGAGGTTTTCCTGCCCATTGGCCTTGGTGGGCTTCAATTCAGGAAAGTCGTTTATTGTCACTGTTACAAGCTTTGATGAAAAGCTATTAGATGCGTCAATCTTGAAATCCTCTTTAATGCCGGGTATCTGAGTCCAGCCATTTCCATCCCAGTACTCCCAGGAAAGTGCAGGGTCTGGATTTGGACTACCTTCGCTCTCCATACGTAGCTTGATTTGTAATGCAATATTTGCTCCTACTTTAGAAAACGCCTCCTGGCTGGCAATGTAAAAGGTATCAAGCAATCGTGGAGTTTTTCCAAAGGGATAAATGAAAGGTTTGAATTGACCATTGACAGTGGTTAGATCCAGGGGTACATCATTGTAAAAGGCCATATCAGGCAAGATACCTTGAATGGCAACCTCACCAATTTCCATACCTTCGTACTCTTCATCCAGGATGCGTTTTTGAGCATTCTTCAGGATATTCTCTGCCTTTTTGTTATAATATTCGAAAGATTTCTTTTCTTTACTTAATATTATTGCGAGGTCATTGAGTCTATCCTTAAACAGCAAGAGCTTTCCAATAGTTTTGATATCTGCGGCGGAGAGCCTCTCACCAAATTCCTTGCCAACCCCGCGAATTGCCATCGGAGGTAATGTCAAATATTTCGAGATCAACTCCGCTCGGCCTGTTATTCCAATTTGAATAACATCTAATGATATGTCCTTGGTTTTGGTGATATCTTTGGCTTTGCATCGTATCCATCGACTTTTGATCCCGTTAATCTCTCGTTCCCTGATTTCAGGAGTGTTGTTTTTCGTTAGGATGATTTTTTTATCTTGCTCATCTGAATTGACACTTTCGAAGTCATACCAGTCGAGGGTTTTTCTTTCCTCATTATTTTGAACAGTAATTCTTTCTCCCCAATACTGCCAATTTACGAATCGATCATCACCAAACTTACTATTCCACTCGAAAATAATGAGTTCAATATCCACTTTACTTTCAATATTAAATAAATCCTTATGTCCCAGATAAAGAATATGCTCTTGCAGATTTTTCCCTTCAAAGAGCTCAAAAGTCGTTATTTTTTCTACGGTACTTCCAGAAGGGTACTTGTCTTTCACTTCAAGTTTATGAGCAAGGCTCACCCTGTTTTCAGAAACTTGAGAAACAATTACATGTTCTGTTTTATCAATCATGAGAATATCTGCTTCACTTATGCCCTCAGGATCAGTGACAAAAATTTTTCTCTCTCCTTTTGTAGCATCATAAAGCAGTTTGGCTTGAAAAGGCACAACAGGCTCTCCAGAAACCACATTGGATGGGCTTCTATAGACTCCGTCATTTGCAACATTAATGCTATATGCTTCGGCCAGTTTAGAAGGACTGGCCAGCATATTTTTTTCGGTCTCAAAGACCACCTCTCCCGCGGCCACCTGTGCTCTTGCCGGGATAAGGACAGGTTCTTTAGCTCCCTCAGAAAGAGAGAAAGTAATCGGAGCCATAGCAGGGTGGGCAGGAAGGAGCTTTATCCCAAGTCTGTCTAAAAAAGCGATGAAATTCTTCTCTGGTGCCCGATTAAGCCTCTGAATTATTATTCCCAGCATATGGCTAAAAATCTTCGCGAGGGCGAAACCGACATCCTTTTCAGACGGTTTCCACTCAGGTGTATAAAAGGGAACGAGAGATTTTATTTCTTTTAGCAAGTCTTCAAAGTCTCTTTTATCTATTTTAGGAGATTCAATAGCCATTATACTCCCTCTTTTAGATAGAATGGATAAACCAGATTAAATTGGTTATTGGTCGTCCTCACTTTATAATCAATACTTATCAAGAGCTTACCCTCATCTATTTTCTCAGTAGAAACTTTCACGTTTATCAATTCAATTCTTGGCTCCCACAGTGTCAGGGCCTCTCTGACACTGCTTTCAATCAGTGTCATGGTAGAGGTATTTATAGAGGCAAAGACAAAATCGTGGATGCCGCAGCCAAAATCCGGCCTCATTACCCTTTCGCCTTTCGAAGTGCTCAAGATAATCCATATAGCTTCTCTTATATCCTCCCCATACTCAGACACGGCTATTTTGCCCTCGGTACCAACATTTACCGGAAACTTCCAACCTCTGCCTAAAAATTCTTTAGCCATTATTTCTCCCTCACCCAATCATCACAGTTGGGCAGCCCATAACAATAGAGTTGGGAGGTCCGCTTTCTGCAACCATGTCGCCCTGTCTGACAGCCGGAAGACTGTTGATAAGAACTGTTACACTTCCCACCGCAACGACTCCCCCCACGTGTGGCACAAGACCCGAAACCAATGGGCAGGCATGAAAGTCCGCTGTTGCCCGCCATGCAGGCATACCCCCTATAAGTACATTAGCGCTTCCCGGCCCTGGGCTCAGGGGAGTCCCATGACTGGTCATATCTCCTACTCTGGCTGCTAACGGCATTCTCATTTCCTCCTAATTTATCTTTACCGGTAACCCCTGAATCGTTAAAGCAGCGTTGGACTTAAGAGTCAGAGAGGTAGTCCCTTCTATCTCCACAACATTGGCCTTGATCTTAAGCTGCATAGCGCTTTCAATATTTATTGAGTTCTGCACAGAATCGATAGTTATCTTATTGCTTCCTGTCTTATCGATGATTTCGATTTTCTCCTGGCCGGATGAGTCATCAAGGACAATCTTATGTCCAGCCTTAGTATGTATTTCTATCTTCTCTTTTTTTTGTTCATGGTCGTCGGTAAAAACGATCTCATGTCCACTGCGGGATTTGATTTTTCTAATATTGTTCTTACCATCAGCATTGCTTTCAGGAGGTTTATCCACACCATTCCAGAGACTACCTATTATATAAGGGTGGCTCATTTCTCCTCTATCAAAGGCCACAAGCACCTCATCTCCAACCTCAGGCAAAAAAAAGGTACCCCGATCATTTCCGGCCATAAGTGTTGCTACCCTGGCCCAGTGACTTTGATCTGTTTCACCACGCCAGGGAAAGCTTACTTTAACCCTTCCAAGTTCTTTGGGGTCGTTATTATCAGTAATGATACCTACAACAACACCATAAATTTGACCTGCTTGGGATTCATCTTCCTTATTTAATAGATCTACCAGGCTCAAACTACAATCCTCCTTACCTGAAGAGTTGTCTTATACCCGCTCTCTCCGAATATGTGTTTTGCAGATTTTATATAGTAATATCCACTAAACATCTCCCCCAATCCTTCAATCTTTATATTGTTGCCGGGTCTAAGATCCACATCACCAATAGAATCCAGGCTTCCCTGGATAAAATTGTTAATTGCCTTTTTAAGCTCTACTTCAGCTATGTCTTTTGCTTCATCCTCCGAGCTAAGCGCTTTATGTTCAATTACCTGAGGTTCCGAACCCTCTGATGCTTTTATTAATTTTTCTAATGAACTAATATCAGGGCCGGTACCGATATCTTTAAGTGTTAAACTTACTTTAATGGGCTTTTTTGTTTCTTTATTCCATCCGGAAACGACAATTTTGCTTACTAAAGTGGCCATGCTTAATCGAGGGCTAAAGCTGATGAGATTCTTTCTATACTGAAAAGTCTTAACTGTTTTTTTATTGTTTTTTGTATCTCTTGGCTTTCTGAAGTAAAGTGTCCCCCCTTGAACAAAAAATTCAAAACCTGACTTGTTTGCTAATCTACGCAAAAATTTATAGTCTTTTTCCCCTTTTTTTCTTTCAACTTTGCTATATTCTTTTTCTGAATCCTCGATGCCATCACTATTTAGATGATACTTTGTCGATAGCTTTCTTGCTATGTCAGAATGTTTAACATCAATATCGTTAACTTTAGTCATTTTTTTCTGCATTGTGTGTGATAAATCATAACCTTCCACAGTTAAACTGGGAATGCCGGTTGACGGAAAGCTGGGAGAAAGAGCCTTTATGGTTCCTTTGAAAAGACTATTGCTTTTCTTTCCTGCGTAACCGAAGTAAATTTCGACCTTATTTCCCGGACTTAAACGCGGATTTTCAAGCCAGATAAATCTCTGTGTTTTTATATCTAATCCTTCATTTAAAGTAAGATCAAATTTGCTCGGAGCATCTATATTTTCATCTACCGAGACACTCATTACTGCCATAGTTGGTAATGGTTTCCCTTCAATTTCAATACGACAGCTTGGTGCATAGACATCAAAATTAGCAACAACGGCCATAAATTTACTCCAATGGTGGAATTATTATCTCCTTACCTGTCTCAAGGATTCTTGGATTATCAATTTTATTGGCCTCAGCTATGGCTCTCCACATCGTTGGATCTCCATATTCTTCAGCGGCGATTAGCCAGAGGCTGTCTCCCTGTTTTGTTATATACGCTTTTGACCTGTCTGGTGATTCAACAGTCCTTTCTCGGATATTCAGCTCCATCTTATACTCTTTCAGGGTGATATTGAGTCTCGCCCTCACAGGTACCCCGTCCGAGCGGAACATGGTGAACCTTTTTGTTACGCTTTCCAGAACACATATAAAAGGCTCCGCAGACAGCATTCCCCATATGAAACGTAATGGTGGAGGTGCATGTAGTTTAGGGTCGATGTTCATGAGATTAGAAAGCTGGTCAGTGAGTTCTCTCACATCAGTTCCCTCTTCATAAGTATCGTAAAAAACCTCAAGGGTAATACTCCCGGCATTCCCTTTTATATACTGCAGATAAGGTGATTCCAATCCGGGAATAGAAATCTCAGCAAAGGAGTTGCTCTTCTTCACGGAGTATTCCGGAGGAAAGTAAAGTATCTCTATCTCTTTATGTTTCTGCTGTCCGGCAAGTACCTCGATAAACCCTTTTTTGGGTTTCATCTATATAATCCCCTCCTTTCCCGCTCAATCTCTATCTTTCTTTCCAACATTTGGTAAACCTGATCTGTCAGGCGACTGAGATCGAGATGCCGTTTTATGTCTATATCCATGGGAGAACGAGTAGTTGAAAATCTTTCTGGCACCGCCTCTTTTGTCTCAGCCACGATTTTTTTAATTTCTTTAAACTCCTGCTCAATTTTTGGCTGATTATGAAAATAAAGATTCTCACGTCCTGCTTTAAAGGGAGTTCTTCCGGGATCAACTACAGAATTGACAACATCTTTGGCTCCAAAGTTATAATGATAGTGCTTTATCAAAGCTCTATTAAGAGCTGTCCGATTTTGAAAAGTCTCGTTAGAGCTTTTGTTTTGCATCAATCTGCGGGATTGCTTGTGCGACGTGCCCAATGGAGGCCTTCGGACAATCTCTTGATTTCCTTGACCTTGCGAAAAACTGCTCGTTTCCGATTTGGAAACTCTATTATATCCACCTGGAGTTTCTGGACGGGCACGAACCAAGGATAAACTTTTCACAGGCATCTGTCCTGCCGGAAGAAGTCTTGACGCGGTCTGATGCTGAATCAATGTGAACATCTTATTTAAACTGTGGACGCTTCTCAACAGGGCTGGCTTTGCTATGAATTGTGGAATAAGTTTTCCGGTACTCAACCATGAAAAGAGCCGTTCCATATTGTGAACGCTTTTTATAATTAAAGAGCGCACTATCTTCCAGTTAGACAGATAAAGCTGGAGCAGAATATCTATATTAATTTTTTGAGACAAAACACATCCTGCATGTTTGTAAAAAATCATCATAGGAAACCTGAAGGGATTTCTCTTTCCTTTTTGGTACTTATCGATTACTTTCTTATAAAAGTCCGAATCAGACACGGTAATTGTTTTGAGTTCATGCATTCTCACCTGCCCACTCCCCCACTTAAGCACTCGACCACTTGACTACTCGGTTCCCTGGCCACCTTCCTAACCCTTCTTGATCCCATGATGAGCCAGTTCAATAGTCTCAAAAGCTACTGTATTGCTGTCAGCTCTGAGTTCAGGCCCTGTCCACTTCACAGGAAATGCCCTTTCAAAATTCCACCGCCATTTGTCTTCACCAGCGCTATCTACTAAAATAACAGCACCACTTTTCCGTTCGAACTTTCCACCAACCACATCCTGATGCCATCTCCACATCTCATCAAGATCGGTAATACCCCGCTTGAGGGTTATATTTTGATATTTCGTTCTTTTTGGCAGTTGATGTACAAACTCATTGACGCCACCTTCCTCATAAGGTTCTGTCTCGGTTTCCAACTGAAGACCTGTCACTTCAGACACCTGGGCAACGATAATTCCGTTGATTTCTACCCGAAATCTAAATGACGGATAGGGATATGGCTTCTTTGCTGTTGTCATCTCTTTATCTCAACTCAAGAACGCTCTTTTGTTTTTCTCCACTGAGCTGACGGTTAATTTTGGAAATCTCCTCGACCCATCTCTGCCTTTCTCTATGTTCCATGTTCATGATCTCTTCATAAGACCAATGAAAGTGATATGCGATAAAGGCTACCTCCTCGTATAATCTATCAAGGGGGTAGCCTATTATTCCCCCAGAGGCCCTGCCTCCACCTCGAACTGGTGCTCGCATTTCGGACACGTTGTTTTTATCTTGCTCGTGCCATCTTCATTGATTTTTCTATAGAACTCCTGCAGGTAGGACAGATCCGAAGCAAAAAGATTCTCGATTATCTTTGTATTGATAGTCTCCAGACTCCCAAGCTTTGTAATAACCCTTGAAAGCAATATTACTGTCAGGTAAGCAGGATTTGATTGCACCCTGGGGTCCTTCATGGGCAGAATCTCATCAGCCGCAGTGGCAAGACACATAATGCCTGCTTTATGGAGATTCCCTTCCTGGTCTATATATCCTTTGGGTAAAGTGAATTCAAATTCCGTTTGAAATGCCATCAAGCTGTCACCCCCTTTTTAGGAAACCCGTTTAAAGCCCTCATGGACTATTTCAAGGGTCTCAATAGCCACTTCATTTCCTTTAGCACTGAAATCCGGGGGATCATACTTGCTGGGCCATGCCCTGACAATATCCCATCGCGCTTTATCACTTCCTGCCTCATCTACAAGAGTAATCGACATATTCTTCCTTGCCCCTTCTGCTCC
>DAOVRY010000297.1 GCA_030633645.1 Pseudomonadota bacterium
CTTCGCCGTGCAGAACACAACGGGAATCTTTCTCCTCTTCAACGCTTCCAGAGCAGGAAGAGCGGCATCATACGAATAGTCATAGAGGTCAAGCATGGTCCATACCGCAGGATTTTGCAACCAAGGGCCTGGTGGTGATTACCGTTGGATCCACCCTCGAGGCCTTGGGTGATTTGGCCCTATGGTGGCGAAGACAGTGGGGCGGCAAATTAATAGCCATAACCGGAAGCAACGGCAAAACCACCACCAAAGAGATGGCTGCCTCAATTCTTTCTCTAAGGGAGAATACCAAGAAGAGCCCTGGTAATTTCAATAACCTGATAGGCCTTCCCTTAACGATCTTGTCGTTAGAGGAAGAGCACCGGTTGGCTGTTTTAGAAATGGGAATGAACAGGCCCGGTGAGATTGCTCGGTTAACCCAGATTGCCGATCCTGATATAGGGCTGATAACCAATGTGGCGAGAGCGCATTTAGAGGGTTTAGGTGATTTACAGGGGGTAGTTAAGGCGAAAGGTGAGCTCTTAGAAGTGATGTCTGAAGATTCAACTGCAATTCTGAATGGGGATGGAGAACTCTATGACCAGATGGCTCCCGCATTTGGGGGGGAAATAATTACCTTTGGATTAGGCAAAGCGAATCAGATACGGGCCGGAAACATAAAAGCGGCCGGATCTCGTGCCCAGACCTTCGATATCTACCTAAACAATGAGCGGGTACCGGTAAAAATAAGGCTCCCGGGGATTCATAATGTCTGTAACGCAGTGGGCGGAGCGGCTATCGCATATTGTTTGTCGGTCTCAAAAGAATTGATTGCCCAAGGTTTAGAGGAATTCGCTCCACTGAAAGGGCGCTTTCAGGTTACGGATTTGAATGGTGGTGTCCAGATTATTGACGATACCTATAACGCTAATCCATCCTCTCTCAGTGCCGCTCTCCAGACGGTTAAGGAGTTGAGAGCGGAAAAGCAGGGCTTGGTAGTGGGATTTGGAGAGATGATGGAATTGGGCCAAGAGGCCTCAAGATATCATGTTGATGCAGGCAAACGGATAGCTGACATGGGAGCACGGTATTTGGTCACGTTAGGTGAACACGGGGCCCATGTTATTGAAGGGGCATGTCAAGGGGGTATGGAGAGAGTCCAGACGCGCCTTGCAGCGAACCATGCTGAGATGATCGATGCACTCAAGGCGAATGTGCGAGGGAATGACATTGTCTTGCTCAAGGGTTCAAGAAAGGTGGCCTTGGATAAGGTAGTTGAGGCCATAAAAGAGTTTTACGGAATAAGTAAGGGATAGGCAAATGCTGTATAAGTTGATTTACCTGTTTCATACCGAATACTCCTTTTTGAATGTATTCAGATACATAACGTTCAGAACTATCAATGCAACCCTGACTGCTCTGGTTATTTCGTTATGTCTCGGATATTGGCTTATTCCGCGGTTACGGGAGCTCCAGATTGGTCAATATATTAGAGAGGATGGCCCCCCAAATCATAGAAATAAGGTAGGGACCCCTACCATGGGAGGGTGCTTTATTTTGATTTCGATCGTTATATCTTCCCTGCTCTGGGTTGAGCCGAAAAATCTGTACGTATGGCTGGTCTTGGTTGTCACCATTCTATTTGGTGTCATCGGTTTTCTGGATGATTATCTCAAAATAGTAAGAAAGAGCAGTAAGGGACTCAGGGTTTGGACCAAATTTTCCCTGCAGACCGGTATTGCCCTCTGTTTTGGACTAGCACTGTACTATTACACTGATTTTGATTCCAGGCTGAGTTTTCCCTTTTTCAAGAATTTTTCACCTGACCTCGGGTTGGGATATATTATCTTGATCGTGCTGGTTATAGTGGGGACATCTAACGCAGTCAACCTTACCGATGGATTGGATGGCCTCGCTATAGGACCGATTATTATCGCCTTTCTGAGCTATCTCGTGTTTGCCTATCTTGCTGGGCATATAAAGATCTCCCAGTACCTCCAGATTCCTTATGTAAGTGGGGCAGGAGAACTTTCGGTGGTGTGTGGGGCTGTAGTAGGGGCAGGTATGGGATTCTTGTGGTATAACGCCTACCCGGCTCAGGTATTTATGGGCGACGCAGGCTCCCTTTCCCTGGGCGCTGCCCTCGGGACCATAGCCGTCGTCAGCAAACAGGAGATAGCCCTTATTATCGTTGGTGGCATCTTTGTGGTTGAGGCATCGTCAGTAATCTTGCAGGTCGCTTTTTTCAAGATAACCGGTGGCAAGCGCATTTTCAAAATGGCCCCGTTGCATCACCATTTTGAACTCAAGGGATGGCCAGAGCCAAAGGTGACCATTCGGTTCTGGATTATTGCGATTATGCTGGCCCTGCTCTCGGCGAGTACGCTCAAGTTGAGGTAGGGAGAAGAACAGGGATAAGTAACGTATGAATTTGGCCGGGAAGAACATCATCGTGGTAGGGCTAGGAGAAAGCGGCGCGGCAGCGGCGCGATGGCTTGCCCTGCAGGGGGCTCAGGTAACGGTGAGTGAACAACAAAAACAATCTAGCTTGGATAAGGATGTCATAAAGGCTTCTTTGGAATCGGGCATCAAACTTGAGTGTGGCGGACATAAGATCAAAACCTTTCTGGAATCGGATTTAATCGTGGTGAGTCCTGGTGTACCGCTTGA
>DAOVRY010000306.1 GCA_030633645.1 Pseudomonadota bacterium
GAACCCCTCCTGGCATTAAAAAGTCTGTCGCGACTATCCCTCACCACACGAAAGGTCATGCTACTGGTCACATTTTCTCCCTCCATATCCTTTATTTCCTGAGAGGCATTGTCCGCTACATCATAAATATCAGAATCCTCATAGGTATAGATGACAGTACCCCTGGTGAAATCAAGGCCTAGGGGAAAACCAAACCGCAATCTTCCTCCACGGCTATGTTTGGTATATTCGTCATATTCGTATTCCCAGTCATAGATGTCTATGCCTGCTAATAGAGGCTTACCAAAAAGCCATGGCTCAGTAAAACTCACGGTATATCTGGTGGCTAAGCTGCTCACAGAAACCCGTGCTGATAGCGTGTGCCCCCGGCCAAAGAGGTTGGTCTCTGATACTTGGAGAGTCCCCATAGCCTTTTCTTCCGAACTGTATCCAACACCAAGAGAAATCATGCCGGTGGATCTCTCCTTAACATTTATGTCGAGGATCATGTGGTCACCGCTGCTACCCTTTTTTGTGTTTACCTGGACATCCTCAAAAAAACCGAGGCGATGAAGATTCTGAGCGCTCCTCTGTAACTTCTGCGCGCTGAAATATCCTCCTTCAACAACCTCCAACTCCCGCCGAATAACCTTATCTCTTGTTCTATCATTTCCTGTGATTTCTATCCGCTCAAATTTAACCTTCTTACCCTTTGAAATCCGGTACATAATATCAACGGTATGTTCTTTGTCATCCTCTTTGATCTGGGGGGAAATATCGGCAAAGGCATAGCCTTCGTCTGCATAAATCTCACTTAACTTCAATACATCAGACCTTATAACCTCTCTGTTGTAGACCTTCTCCTCCGTTATTTTGAGCGCCTTATGGAGCTCATCAGCTTCTTTTATGAGGTCACCCTCGAGATTTACCTTCCTGATGGTATATTGGGGGCCCTCGTTAATGGTAATAGTAATAATAAACCCCTCGTCTTTCTGGTAAGAAATATCGGGCTCGCCTACTTGCGCCTTTATATAGCCGTTATTATGATAAAACGATTTCATTTTGGAAATATCACTTTCCAGTTTTTTTCTATCCAGCTGACCAGAGTCAGTGAGAAATGAGAAGAACCCCTTTTCACCGGTCTCCATAACGTCTTTCAGATCATCATTATCAAAGTTAGCATTCCCTATAAATTGTATTTTCTTTATAAAGACCTTCTCTCCCTCTGTAATGTGATAGGTAAGGGCCACCTCATTGTTTGGAAGCTCCTCGATCCGTTCCCTTATTTCAACATTATGATATCCTTCCTGATGGTAATGATCTCGTAGTCTTTCTATGCTATCTTTGATAGCTGTTCTATTAAGGATAGCGTATTTTCTAATGCCGACTACCTTCTCCAGGTCTTCTTGGTCGATCTTCTTGTTGCCCTTAAAGGTAATCTTGCCGATCGATGGTTTTTCGCTCACCTTGAAGGTAACTATTTTACCTCCTGGACCATCCTCGACATCTATCTGGACATCCTCGAAAAAACCCATCTCATATACGGATCTGAGATCCTTATTGAGTGACTCAGGGTCAAATATCATCCCCCTTTGGCTCTCAATTGCCGCAAGGATAGCGTCGGTTTCAATCCGTTTGTTTCCCGTAATAGACAGTGATTCTATCTGAGCAACACCTTTAATTCGGTTTTTTGCTGTTACTGCTAGCTGTTCAATTGTTTGCACTAACTTATCTATCCTATCTCCTACGGCAAAAATAGAAAAAGGCCTCCTTTCCCTTGACATGGGAATAACGGTGAGGTCAACGCTCATCTTCTCTCCGATCTGTGTGACGCTCCCTCCTATCAGCCAATCAATATTGTTATCTCTTCCCACTTTCCTGACAAGATCAACATCCGAAAGCGGTATCCTGGATAGCTCACTCTTGTTTATTGCCGCCGGACCCATAACGTCAAAGCCTTCCTGCACTAATCTGGCTGTCATCATGGCTTGGAGACCCTCAGCAAGATGATCCATAGGCTTCAACGTATGAATTTCGAAAGGAAGAACGGCTATCCTGGTTGATGACTCTGCACCTTCAGCCGGGGATATCATGAGGGAGATTGCTAATAATAGAGCAGCCAAGGGTGCCCATATACAGGCATTATAGGAGCATGTCTTTCGAATCATTGATGTACTCGTTGCCGGGTGCTCGTTCCTGGTTACCTGCTCTGCTTGCTAATTTCGGTCTACTGTTGTTTGTTCGCCGGAGGCGGTTTCGAAAACACGAGTAACGAGTGACACGTGATCTTTATTCAAACCTGCCATCAACAAGGAGCAATTGTCTGGACATCTGCTGAGCTAGCTCCAGATTATGAGTGGCTATAATGAGGGCCAAGCCTTTGCTCTTATTGAGGGAAAGCAGCAGCTCTGTGATCTCATTGCCTGTAACCTTATCCAAATTTCCTGTGGGCTCATCTGCCAAAAGCAGCTGGGGCCCCATAATCAAGGCTCGGGCAATTGCAACCCTTTGTTGTTCTCCTCCGGAAAGCTCTCCAACCCTGTGACGGAGCCTATCTCTTAAACCCATCTGAGAGAGTA
>DAOVRY010000039.1 GCA_030633645.1 Pseudomonadota bacterium
ATTCAGAACATCTCCATAGATGGGATATTCTTTCTCCGCCCGTATCATACCTTTGCCATCAATAGGAAGTCCAAGGCCGTCTATTACCCTGCCTAAATACGCCTCTCCCACTCCAACGACCGGCCTCTTGTCTATGTCCACTATCCGACTCCCAGGCTTTACCCCCCTCATTTCACCAAAAGGCATGATGATCACCCGTTTGTCTCTAAACCCTACGACCTCAGCCTGAATATTCTGGCCTTCTGAATTCTCGATGACGCAAAGACTGCCAACACTGAGTCCTGGTCCGTGCCCTTCGGCAACAAGCCCGGCTACCTTAACAATCTTACCCTCCAACTTCATGGGCTGACATGAACTGATAGCCTCTAGATAATCATCCCATATGATTTCCGCTCTTGGATCAGCCATCATTTTTTTCAGCAAATGCCCCTTCCAGGCACTGGTGGATCTTCTCCAGCTGGGTTTCAACCCTGCCATCAACATCACCATAGGGGCTTTCTAAAAAACATCCCCCTTTGGTAATTGAGGGATCGCTGGTAACCGTAAGTGCCTTCAATTCCTTGACTGCAGCAAAAAATTCTGGCCGCAGTTTCTCAACATAATCAGAATCCTCTGGGTTCACCCTGAGAATGATTTCACTCTTCTCTGCGGCCAGCTTCACCGCCCTGAGAACAGTACCTTCTATAGCCTTGTCATCCGATCTAATCTGGTGGTGGACAACCTTTTGAGCAATAGCAAAAACGAGTTCTAGGATCTCCTTTTCATAGTGCCCTATAATCTCTTGTTTCAGGCTGTTCATCTCAATAAGAAGACTCTCAATGCCTTCAATCTGCTTTAGACCCTTTCTTTCTCCTAATTCAAGGCCGTCCTTCTCACCTTGGGCAAACCCCTTTTCATATGCCTCACGTTCTAAGAGGTCAGCCTTTTCCCGGGCCTCTCTGAGGACATCCTCTACCTCTTTTCCTTTTTTGTACTGATCTGTGGTTTCCCTGAGAGGTATAAAATCTGTGTCTTCCACCCCACCTGTTTGAAGAGAGACAAACCCTGTTTTTTCCATTTGTCTCGGTAGCGAAGGCGATTCAAAGGATCTCAATTCAAATTTGACCCAGGCCTTACCTCTTTCCCCGCTATTTTCTGAGTTGCTAGACAAGAATGTCCTCTTTGCCTTTACCGACAAGAATTATTTTACCGTCTTCCTCAAGGGTCTTTGCTGCTCTTATGATGGCATGCTGAGCCTCCTCAACCTCTCTCAACCTAACCGGCCCCATGACCTCCATATCTTCCTTGAGCATATCTGCAGCCCGCTCTGATAAGTTACCAAATATCTTCTGTTTCATCTCCTCAGAGGCAGTTTTCAAGGCCTTTATCAGTAACTGGTTATCTATGTTCTTAAGGATTTCCCTAAAACTCCTGTCATCAACCTCCAAGAGATCCTCAAAAACAAACATCTTCCGTCTTATCAGGTCTGCCAGATCGCCATCCTCTTTCTCTATATCGGACAAAACTAATTTCTCTGTCTCCCCATCAACCTGATTTAAGATGCCGGCCAAGGCCTCCACGCCGTCAAATTCTCTTGAAGTGCTTCCGACCTTGGATAGGTTCTTTGTGATTGCCTCATCCAGCTCCATCACAATATCATCTGGGACCCGCCCGATCTGTACAATCCTGAGGGCTATGTCAGGCTTGATTTCGTCTGGAAGGAGGCTCAAAACCTCCCCTGCCTTTTCATGGGGAAGGTAGGACAGCATTAATGCAATCGTTTGGGGATGTTCCCCTTTGATGATATTGACGAGGTTCTCGGCAGGTACATAGCCCAGATCACTAAAAGGGGTATTGGTATCCTCGTCCCCTATTGCTTCGAAGACCTTTCTTGCCATTTCGTCATCAAGAGATTTGGCCACAACTGTCTTAAGGAAAGACCTTCCAGAAACAGAGATATTAGCCTCATTTCGGAAACTTGTGAGAAATTCCGTTAGCACTGCATTTAACACATTAGAAGGGATATAGGTTATCTCTGCCATGCATTTTCCAATCTTTTGTATGCTTTCCCCATCCAGTCTCTTAAGAAATGATTTGGCAAATTCCTCACCCATGGCCAGAAGAAAGATAGCCGCCTTCTGAGGTCCTGTCATGCTCTCAGGATCTGGTTGTCTATTAATCGCCATTACTCTTTCTCAGCTACCCATCCCTTAATGAGCTGTTCGGCTTTTTCAGGATTGCTCTTACTCAGTTCAAGGGCCGTTTCTTTTTGCCCCGTCCCTGGTGATTCAGGAATTCGTGGATACCCTCCTGTGCCTGCCGGCAGCTCCATGGTTTCAGACATCGCTGCTTTGGTCATTTTTTTTAGGCCCTTGAGCAATGGTCGTATTACCAGGAAAAAGACCAGAATCACTAACAGGAGATTCACTATTGTCCTTCTATAGTTTCCCACGAGTTTCATGATATCAAATTTGCTGCCCGTGCTCTCAGTCAGTGCGTCTGCTGAAACGGTTTCTGAAAATGACATGGAATTCAGTGAAATCTGATCCTCCCTATCTTCGCTATAACCCATGGCCCGCTTCACTAAGTCTTCAAATTTTCTCAATTCCTCCTCGCTTCGCGGGATATACGTCCTTTTAGTGGTTCCGTCTTGCAAGGTCCCTACCGTATATGTTCCATCAATAACTGCCGCAACTGAGAGGCGCTTGATGGTTCCTGCTGGTTTCAGAATCGTCCTGGTGATTTTGTTGATCTCATAGTTTGTGGCAACATCCTTTTTTGTATTTCTCTTTTCAGCCCCAGTTGCTGGTGGCACAACACCCCTGCGCTTGTTAATTAATGTCTGAGCAGTTTCCGCGGTCCCTTCGCTGCTCTGTGCCGACTCTTCAATATTCCTTTCACTCCTAACCACTGTCGCATAGGGATCGTATTCCTCCTCATTCAAGGTGGCTCTACTGAAATCAATCTCGGCATTTACTCTTACAATCGCCTTACCGATGCCCACGATTCCTTCTAGCATACTCTGAACATTTTTCCGTATCTCACCCTCTACCTTGCCTTTATAATCAAGTTGTGCGTTGCTCAAAAGTGCAGGTGGGTTATCTCCATCCCCACCCTTGAAGATAATTCTACCCTTTGTATCAACAACGGTTACCTGCCCTGGCTCAAGGCCTTCTACAGCACTTGCAACCAGGTGAATAATCGCAGCGAGTTTTGCTGGTGCTAAGCTTGATCTCAGATCCAATTGGATTGCCGCAGTAGCCGGCTTGCTCTCCTCCACAAAAAGCGACTCTTTCGGTATAACGATAAAAACCTTAGAGCTGTTTACCTCCTTAAACTGGTTTATCGTTCTTGCCAGTTCGCCCTGCAGTGCCCTCCTATAATTCAATTCTTGAACAAATGTGGTTGTTCTAAAATCAGTATGATCAAAGATCTCGAAACCGATATTACCTCCCCGTGGCAAGCCGTCACCTGCCAGGGTGAGGCGCAATTCATGCACCTTTTCTGCCGGGACCATAATAACAGTCCCATTCGCCTCAATCTTGAAAGGGATATTTCTTTCCCGCAGTTTAGAAACGATGGCACCCCCATCCTCTGGGGAAAGATTGTTGAACAAGACCTGGTAGTCTGCCTGATTTGCCCACATGAACATAAGAGCAAATCCGGCGATGACAAGAGCCAGGGTAAAGGCTATGCTGATCTTTCTGGAAAGAGGGAGGGACCTTATAACATTTACCAACTGACTCATTACATTGTTCATTATGAAGCTTCCTTATAATCGTTAGTGTCCGTTGTCCGTTGCCGATCGTCCGTTGGGCAGGCTCGAGAGAACAGCGAAGTCAGACGATTGACAAGAGACATGATACCTCGAATATCTTCCTGTTTAATTTGGGTGCCATTTGTCTGTCTCGGGTTACCCATATGCGTACAGTTGCGTCGTGCGCTGAGACAGAGGACCAAGGCATTTGACAGCGTCAATCCTATTGACCGGAAATCCCCGTGCCACGGACCACTTACCACAAACTACCTGCATCACCTAAAATTGCATGCGCATAATTTCTCGGTATGCTTCAATGACCTTGCCCCTTACGGCAAGCAGTAGTCGCATCGATATATCCGACTTCTGAAGGGCAATCATTGTTTCACTAATATCTGCCTTTCCCTGGAGAAGGTCTATAATGGATCTGTCTGCCTCATTCTCTGATGTGTTTACCTTTCCAAGCGCCTTTTTTATGACCTCACCAAAGCCTGCCGGACTTTTTTGCCTGATCTTTTCGCTGGTGTCTATTGTGGCCTGCGAAATGTTTCCAATCTTCAACCCATCCATGTCTTACCTCCCTATTTCAAGGGCCTTGAGGGCCATCTGTTTTGTCGATTTAATTGCCGTGATGTTGGCCTCAAATATCCTTTTGGCCAAAAGCATGTTGGTAATCTCTACGATCAGATCAACATTAGGTCTCAGCACATATCCCTGTTCATCGGCATGAGGGTGGCCTGGGTCAAAAACCCTATTAAAAGGGCTGCCATCCTCCACAATATCGTCGATTTTGACACCTGTAGTCTTTGAGGTGAGAACCTCTTCGAAATCCTGCATTGGTTTTGGGCTCATCACAACCATCTTTCTCCGATACGGTCCGCCTCTTTCGGTACGGGTAGTCTCTATATTAGCAAGGTTACTGGCAATAACATCCATCCTCTTTCTTTGGGCATAGAGCCCAGAGGCACTAATCTCAAGTGATTTCAAAAAGTTCATCTTATCTTCCCCCTTCCCTAATAACCTCTTTCAATGTATTTAACCTTCTCAAAAGGCTTTCAATTGCTGTCCTGTGCATCAAATTATTCTCCATCAGCTTTGTCATTTCCTTGTCTATTTCTACCCAGTTGAAACCATTCCATTCACCCTCCTCCTCAAAGGGTTCAATTCTACCGGAAGCATTGATCCCCATATCAATATGTCCTTTATGTGTCTTGACCAGGTTAAATCCATGATCAGATTCCAATGCCTGGGCCAAAGCACGCTTGAAGTCAATCTCTTTTGCCTTATAGTTGGGTGTGTCTAAGTTACTTATATTACTCGTAATATGAGTATGCCGTTGTTGAGCTATTTCAATTGCTCGCTCAAGCGCCGAAAATGTTTTCGAAAATGATACGTTATCTGGCATTGTTTTCCCTTTTCCCGGTGAAATTACCCTTAGAAACAGTGTGTAGCAATTTATATGCCTTTTCTATTGTGCCTCCATTTTTTCTCGGTACTCATTGAGCTTATTCCTCAATGTCCTTACGCTAATGCCCAAAATATCTGCTGCCCGCGTCCGGTTACCATTTGTCTGGTCAAGGGCATGAAAAATCACCTTTTTCTCCATTTCCTTTAGCGAAACTGAGGGCACAAAGGTCGATCTTGTAGTTTCAACTGCTCTCATTTTTTCGTGACTGCCAAGGTCCTCCTCATCTATGAAATCCCCTTTACACATAAGAACAGCCCTTTCCATGACATTCTCAAGCTCGCGTACGTTACCCTTCCAAGGCATCTGGATAAGGAGCTCTATTGCCGCCTCTGTCAAACCCTTGACATTTCTCTTATCGAGCCTGTTGTACTTTTCGACAAAGTGACGTGCCAGCAAAGGTATGTCATCTCGCCTGTCTTTCAAAGGGGGTAAATGGAATGGGATAACATTCAAACGGTAGTAAAGATCCTCCCTGAATTTTCCATCCCTGAGTTGTTTTTCAATATCCGTGTTGGTAGTGGCAATGATCCGAACATCTATGGGTATAGGCGTTGTTCCGCCGATCCTGTCGATTTCCCTTTCCTGGAGCACCCTTAAAAGCTTGGATTGAAGTTGAATATTCATCTCACTGATTTCATCCAGGAGCATGGTACCATGATTGGCTAGCTCAAACTTGCCCTTCTTTCGGGTTATGGCACCCGTGAATGAACCTTTTTCGTGGCCAAAGAGCTCGCTCTCCAGCAAGGTCTCTGGCAACGCGCTACAGTTTATGGCTACAAAGAGTCTATTCTTTCTGTTGCTGTAATTGTGAATATATCTTGCAAAAAGTTCCTTGCCTGTACCTGACTCCCCCTCAATAAAGATAGAGGCCTGGCTATGAGCTATCTCTCGCGCCTCCTGCAAGAGCCTGTTCATTTTCGCATTTTCTGTTATTATGGCAAACTTTGCCTCCGGCTTGTCTCTGTCTAAAACAACGGCGCGGTCAAATAACTGGGAGCTAATGATCTTTATCATTTCAACGGTCAAGGGCTTCACAATGAAATCAAAGGCCCCCAGTTTCATCGCATCTACTGCTTCAGTGACCCCAGCTTGAGCTGAGACGAAGATGACAGGTAAAGACTCATTTACCTCTCTTATTTTCTTTAGAAGATCAATACCACTCATATGGGGTAGATTCAGCTCAGTCATGACGATGTCATAGTGGTCCCCGCCTAATTTTTCGAACGCTCTTAGCCCATCGTCAACCACGCTCACCTGGTAGCCTAATTGCTTAAATCTCTCAGCCATAAGCGATCGATCTGTTGCATAACTTTCTACCAGTAGTATCTTCTTCCCTCTCATGTCTCTTGCACCGTAACTAGATGTCTATATAAGCTAAGATCTTAAAATTTGTGTCAAGCCCGCCCTGGCGCGGCGTCATCATAACAAGCTATTGTCTCTTTAAGACTAAGTGAATGGGAGCTACAAATTTGTACCGTTGCATGCCAGCCTGCCCTGGTGCGACGGGATGTGGATATGCAACTGTTTTCACTGCTTATGAATGCCTCACTTTCCATCACCGCATCTTGACATGCCAGGTCTGGGCCAGGGGTCTGGGCCAGGGTTTTTGC
>DAOVRY010000203.1 GCA_030633645.1 Pseudomonadota bacterium
AGCATTTTGGGCGCACTTAAGATGTTCAGCTAAAATGCTAAAACTCGGTATAACGCCCTCAAACAGTTAGCATTTCTTAACGCTGAACATCTTAAGTGCTTTTCTCCCAAAACGCTCAATCTCGTTCACAAAAGACTTTTTACGACACCATCAACTTTATAAGATAGTATTTGGACTAAGGGATATTAGCATGGGCGAAAGAATCCTTATTATCAGTGACAATAACAAGGATGTGGAACTCCTCAAGGAAATCCTTGAACCTAAGGGATTTGATATCGAGTGGTCTGCAGGCTTCGATGAAGTCAGGGATAGGATTCTCGAAGATTCCTATGGTGCCATCATTGCCGATTACGACCTCATTGGAGATATAGCCTTTAGGTGGATAGCACTTCTTCAGGAGAATAGGTCCAAATCCTGTTTCATCCTCTATGGAGAAAAGGTCAAAGCAGATAGCATTTCAGAGATACTCCGGAAAGGAGCCTATGGATTTGTTCCCCGGAACCTCCTCTCCGAGCGCATCTATGACACTATCCTCGGGGGCTTAGATAATCGAAAGGCCTTTATTGAAATTCTGAAGATGATTGACGAGCAAAGGCATGTCAATGAAACGCTTGAAAGAGAAAAGGAGGCCCTCAGAATAAAGAACCAGGAGTTGGGATTCATCAATCGGCTCAGTAGTGAGGTGGCCTATGATCTAAACTGGAACGGCATTCTTCCCACGATATTGAATTCTGGACTTCTTACAGCGCTCCAACCTGAGCTTCTCAGCATCCTCTACCGGATCGGTCCGAACTGGAATCTTTCTCTCCATGTATCAAAAAGTGAGATCAATAAAGAAACCCTTAAAGGATTAAAGAGGGATTTAGTTGGCAGATACTTCTCGCTCTCAGAGGAAAAGATATCACTCAGAGAATTAGCCCTTCACCTGTATCCAACTGATATCAAAGTGTCCGCCTCCTGTCCCATCCCCTTTTCCAAACCCTGGATCCTCCCTTTGAGTCTGGCTGGAAAGCCATTAGGTATGCTCGGTATTGTTCCAAGGGATACTGAAGCCTTTAGGAGAGGGAAAGAAGAGTTGATGTCAACTGTCTCAAACATCCTTGCCATGTCATTAGAGAATGCCCAGGAGTATCACAGACTCAAAGAGATGACCGTTACTGATGGCCTAACTGGAATTTATAACCGCACAGGGTTTAGAGACTTTATCCAAAGAGAGTTCCAAAGGGCAAAAAGGTATAATAAAACCCTTTCCCTCGTCATGATTGATGTGGATGGTTTTAAGCCGATTAATGATTCGCTCGGCCATCAGGCAGGGGATTATGTCCTCCGTGAGCTCGCTGCGTGCCTAGAGAACTCCATAAGGAAAAGTGATATAGCGGCCAGGTATGGGGGAGACGAGTTTGCAATCCTTCTTCCAGAAACTGAAATGAGGGAAGCGGAAGTGCTTGTGAAAAGGGTTCTGCGCAATCTCAAGGATCATGCCTTTGAATGGGAGTCTGAAAGGATCAAGGTGGAGATAAGCCTTGGAATTTCCACTACTGATGAGCTCAAGAAAGGTGAAGGGGAGAAAGAGCTCATTAAAAGAGCCGACTCCAGGCTCTACATTTCAAAGCAGTCACCGGATTTTCCCTACCAAGTGTCAAGAGTGGCATGAGGTCCTCCCGAAAACGCCTCCGGATCGCAAGAACCCCCATAAAATACCCCGGCACGCTTTACCGTTCCTGCATTCTTTGCACCCACGTCTTTGAGGTTCATGATGGTGACACATGGCATTTTCAAACAACATATGAAGAGTATTAGCAGGGTCCGGTTTGAGACCTTTGGTGAAACGTATATTCTAGCGAGGCTCCGCGTCCCCGGCCCGTACCGGCCCGGGACGGGCAAACCTACGAGTGGAGAAAAATCATATTCCATTATTTGAGGCGAGGTCCCGAAAGGTCGGGATTGGTTTCGTCTAAAGTTATACGGTTGCGCTGCTGGTTTCGTATGACGTTAACCGTTAATCGTTTCGAGCTGCGCAACCGCAACCGTTCTACGATCCCAATTATCCTTTGCACCTTAGTGGTATTACAAAAACCTGATATCCCGCTTAGCGGGATTAAGATCCTGCTTTATATAGACGGCTAGTGCAGTCTAGGATAGTATGGAAACTAAAATAAAACCACCAAGGCAATGTGTGGCATCGGGAAATTACGTTGTCAGTAATAGAAAAAACGCGATTTTAGAGGCCTATCTGGGAACCTGCGTCGGTGTAACCCTTTGCGATAGCGAAGCCAACCTCGGTGGATTGTCCCATTTTCTTCTTCCAGAATCTACCGGTCTTGACAAACCATGGAAGCCTGCCATGTATGCAACAACTGGTCTGCCTCTTTTTATACAAGCTATATGTGATGGTGGTGCCCAGAAAAACAGGCTCAAGGCCACTATTGCGGGAGGCGCTTTGGTGGGACCCGTATCGAGAGAGGACCTCGACCTTGATATTGGTGGGAGGACAACCGATGTGGTCCAGTCGATCCTGAGAAAGGAAAGAATACATGTTTCTGAGGCAGAAACCGGTGGTTATTTTAGCTGTCGGCTCAGTCTCGATCTGCAGACCTTAAAAAGCTCAATTCAGCCCATAGACAAGCAATTCTCTTCTCACAGAAAGCATTTCAAAAAACCGATTTCTGATGAGATTTCCCGCGCAATCCATCTTGTACGCCCTATTCCTCAGATAGCCCTGAAGATAGCCCGCATGATCCACAGCAGCAACTATGATATGAGCAAAGTTGCCAGGGAGATCAAGCAGGATCAAGTCATAAGCGCCAAGGTCATCAGACTCTGCAATTCTGCCTTTATCGGCTTAAGGAAAAAAATTGATTCCATTGATAGGGCGGCGGTTATCCTGGGTGAAAAATTGCTTCTGCAACTGGTTATCACGGCTTCCTTGGAACAGTTTTTTTCCGGCTCTGGCGAGGGCTACTCCCTGTGCAAAGGAGGCCTTTTTCAGCACGCCTTGAGCACCGCAATGGTTGCCGAGGCACTGGCACAGTTTACACGGTGCGCATCATCTGATATAGCTTACACTGCTGGCCTGTTGCACGATATAGGCAAGGTAGTACTGGATCAGTACATAGCGCCCATATACCCATTCTTCTATAGACGGACCCAGATAGATGAAATGGAACTCTGCGAGGCAGAAAAAGAGAAGCTCGGCATCACCCACCCTGCGGTTGGAGGGTTATTGGCTGAAAAGTGGGCTCTGCCTCAAAATCTGACAGACACCATCAGACATCATCATTATCCAGAGCAGGCAACTACAGACCCTGAACTGACGCATTTAGTATATTTAGCCGATTTGCTTATGAGTAGATTTCAGGTTGGTCAAGAATTAGAATATTTGAACATGGACACCCTTGCCTTGCGCATGCAAAAGGTCGGGCTCACACCATCCCAATTTCCGCGTATTGTAGATCTTATTCCTCAAAGGGTATTCGATGTTACGTTAAAATAGTCGAACTTGGATCGCCTTTCCTCCCTCCGGTCCGGAGCCCGCAATTGTAAGTGATCTAAAATGCCTAAATTGCCTAAAGTGATCTAAATTTAAAGACAAAAAAACCTTTCATAAAA
>DAOVRY010000253.1 GCA_030633645.1 Pseudomonadota bacterium
GGTAAAGATTTCAACGAACGAATTTGCCAATTGGTCCAATGAGACGGGGCCATCCTTGTGGTACCATTTAATCGTATAATGGACCATGCCGAAGAAGGCAAAAGTGGCAATTGCTGGGTGGATCTGTTTGATCTTACCCTGGGCGGCAAGTTCCTCCAGAATTGACTTAATCAGTTGGACGTATTGTCTTTGCTTCCCCACCAGGATGGAGCGGTACTCCTCATTGAGAGAATTCATCTCATTGATGAGCAAGATGAGCCTCTCCTGATCTCCTGCATAGTACTGGGTATAGAAGCCAAGCACTCTATTTAACCTGTCTTCGGGCAAAAGATCCGTTGAGGAAATCTCTTGCAGAATCGCCAGGACATCATCCATAGCGTCATTCATCAAAGTGAAAAGAATGTCTTGTTTGCTTGTAAAATAGTGATAAAGGGAGGACTGGTTCATTCCCAACTCCCGGGCAATCTCCCGCATGGAGGTGGAATGATAGCCCCTGTAAGCAAAGAGGCGGGCTATAACCCGATAGATCTCTTCAGTCTTTTGCAGGTTTCGTGGCCTTGGCATATTTACCCTTGATGCTTTTCAAACGAACGTTCGATTTAAAATACCAGTGATACTGTATTTTTGTCAACTACTATGTGCACCCCTTCCACCTCTGTTCATTGCTGACTGGGATACGGAGGGTTAGCATGTCTAAAACCACCTCCTCTGGGCGTGGGTTCTTTTAGAAATCCTCAAAACCCCCGGCCCTGGAGGATGGTATAGTCACGCTTTGGTCGTGAAAAGAAAAGCAATGTGATAATCTCTCGCCTGCTCCCCTTCGACATTGTTCAGGGTCGCTAGAGCCCGCAGAGCTGGCTGAGTGAAATCGTTATGGGATGATTGGTTTATCCCGGTCGAATAGGCTGTCTCACCTCCGTTTGGCAGTGGACTCCAAACCGTGTCTATGGTAACCTTCATGACTGTTAGCCTGGAACATGGCTACAAGGTCATTGCTCAAGGCGAATTCTGGCCCGAAGAGATGGTTTCGACATCCTCTGCGCGTTCCGTTAGGTAATGCCGTATGATGTAGGTAAGAAAAGAAGTAACCGTTCATGGGTTCAGGGTTCACAGGTTCAGAGTTCTGGGTTAGTGAAGGTTAACAAAAAAGAGCAACCCTGAACCTGTGGACGTCTAAGAAAAAGGGAGATAAGGTATGGAGCGAACCGTACTTGGGAAAACAGGTATTGAAGTCAAAAGGCTCGGTTTTGGAGGTATCCCAATTCAGAGGATCGGGGAAGCTCAGGCGGTTGAAATGGTTTTGCATGCCGTGGAAAAAGGGGTGGATTTTATCGATACATCCAGGGCCTATACCACGAGCGAGCGGCGAATCGGCAAGGCCTTGCAGCAAACAGAGAAAAGAGTCATTGTGGCCTCCAAGTCTCAAAGGAAGTCATCGGATGGTGTTCGGGCAGATCTGGAGAAGAGCTTGAGGGATCTTCAAAGCGAATCTGTTGACCTTTACCAATGTCATTTTGTCAGGGATGACCAGGACTACGAGCAGGTGATTTCCTCAAAGGGCGCCTTTCAAGGTTTGATTCGGGCAAAGGAGGAGGGATTGATTGGGCATATCGGGATAACCAGCCACAGCTTGGATCTACTGGATCGCATTCTCGATGATGGCCTTTTTGACACAATTATGGTCTGCTTTAGCTTTCTCGAGCCTTTGGCAGGGGAGAAGATCATCCCAAAGGCTATTGAAAAAAGAGTCGGGGTTATTGGCATGAAGCCTTTCTCCGGTGGGGTGATCGATAGCGCTGGGCTGGCTCTCAAGTATGTACTATCCCAACCAGGTATTGTGGTCATCGCTGGTGTGGAGCATAAAGAGCTCTTCGATGAGAACTGGGAGATTTTTCAAGGTAGCCATCAGTTAGACGGTGGGGAGAAAAGGGAGATCGATGAAATCAGAAGAACATATGGAAAAAGCTTCTGTAGGCGGTGCGATTACTGTCAGCCCTGCACTGAGGATATCCCTATTCAGACGATTCTGGGCATACGTTCTGTAGTCAAAAGAATGGGAAAAAGAACGATACGAGATGGGTGGCTTGCGAAAGCCATTGACAAAGCCAGACACTGCTCCGATTGCGGTGAATGTATGACCCGATGCCCTTATCAGCTTCCTATACCGGATCTGATCAAGGAAAACCTCGAATGGGTGGACGAGCAACTCAAATCCTCGTAAACCGGCCGTTTCCAATCCTGAGCCTGTTACTAAGCAGAGCATTTTATTGTTTGCATTGTACATAAGCGAGAAGGGTCTCGGATGGTCATGAGGTCTTTTCTTCTGTTCCGAGGCTCCCGGCCTGGTCTTTTCTACGACTTATCAACGTCCCGCTGGGCGGGGCTCCGCATTCCCTTCGACAGGCTCAGGGCTGCGGCTTCCCCCGCTGATAAGTCGTGAAAAGGACAGCGGCCTCCGACTCGGCCGAGCTCGTCGCGGGCCACCAGTCACAACAGAAAAGACCTCATGCCCCTCCCGATATTGTAAACTATTTGATGCTTTCAATAGTAACTCCTTTTCACCACAGCCATCACCATGCTCATTCGTCAGGCTCGTCGCTTTGTATTCTCAAGGAGAAGCGAGCCGTTGCCAACAGGATTACCCCAACAAAGGTGCCCACTACTGGATACGGAACAGCTACAGCGATCCCCATAAGTAGTCCCTTGGAAATAGAGCTCTTCCAAGGGTCATGAGTCCCCAGGCGTTGGATAAGTGAAACTGGTATAAAGCACGTAATGAAGGCCCCTGCTACAATCATGAGTAGCGTCAAAGGCCTCTCAATTGTGAGAGGTTTGACAAGCTCCACCAGGAACCAGAGCCAGTCCAATACAATCGTTAAAAAACACGCTGAAGGATGAACCGGTGGTTTGGATTTGATATTGAGCCTTTTGTCCATCATGTCTCCCCTGCAAGTCAACGGGCTGTTGCCGAAATCCCTTTTCACTGGGTCTAAAACGTTTTTTGATAAATCTAAGGCTCGCTCCAGGCGATGTCAAAACTCGCCTTTA
>DAOVRY010000184.1 GCA_030633645.1 Pseudomonadota bacterium
ATACCACCAGGATGATATCCGGAATGACCCACAGGAGAGGTGCCTCCTGTACCGATCCACTTGCTCCCGCCATGGTGGGCCTCAGTCTGCTCCTTTAACCTTTCAAGAAAATAATTAATAAGCTCTTCTGGGCTCAATTTACTGAGAGAATCTTCATCAATACCCAGCGCATCTGCAATAGCCTGTGGGTCTCTTAGCCAGGCATCTAATAGGGCCTTTGCCGCCTCGGTCAAATCAGCTCCGGTAGGAGCAGTCAGCTCAACCCCTTTAAAATGATGGGCAAACACCTGGTCAAAGATATCAAAATATCGCTCGCTCTTTATAAGTATTGCCCGTGCAGACGTATAGAAATCGTCGACGGAGTTGATGAGGCCTTTACTCAGGGCTTTCTGGAGCCTCAGAAATGAGGTGGGACTAACAGGTACCCCTACCTTTCGTAATGTGTAAAAAAATTCGGTAAACATGGCCTATAACCTAAATCTGGAAACATACCTCTGGGCCACTGCGTAATCTGGGCTTTTCTTAAACAGAACGCCCAGATAGGGGATATCGCCCTTAACTAGTTCCTTCACCTTAAAACCAGAATCGGCATTAAGTGCCCTGATCCAGTTTATGAGTTCCCTGGTGGCAGGTTTTTTTTCCATTTCCTTGAATTCCCTCAGCCTGTAAAAGGCATTAACAGCAGCATCCAGGAGCTCTTGGCTGATGTCGGGAAAATGGACCTGTACAATCTCCTGCATCAAATCAGGCTCGGGAAAGGCTATATGGTGGAAATTACATCTCCCCAGGAACGGATCGGAGAGATCCTTTTTTGCATTAGAGGTAATAATGATCACCGGCCTCTGTTGTGCTTTGATGATTTTATCAATCTCGAGGATGTCAAACTCCATCTGATCCAGGACATCAAGCATATCATCCTGAAAATCGGTATCAGCCTTGTCTATCTCGTCTATTAAAAGGACCGCTCTCTCATCTGAGACAAAGGCCTGCCCGATCTTCCCCATCTTGATATAATCCTCAATCTCGCTGACATCCCTCTTTGAATCACCAAACCTGCTGTCGTTCAGCCGTGTCAGGGTATCGTACTGGTAAAGGGCATCAATTAGTTTCATGCTGGATTTCACATTCAAGACAATCAGAGGCATTTTCAGGCTCTCAGCGATCGCGTAAGCCAGCATGGTCTTTCCTGTACCTGGTTCCCCTTTCAAAAGAAGGGGCATCTCAAGGGCCATAGTGATATTCACAATCTTGGCCAGTTCTTCATCCAACACATATTGACTACCGCCTGTGAACCTTGTCTCCTGTTCCGCACCGTACATAACATCACTCCTTTACGATAGAATAAATAGAATCTATTAATATACTCATTTTTTCCTCATATATCAAGCTCAAATGACACCAAACCAATTCAGACACTATATGTTTGGCGGCGTCTGCAGAGGAGCCAAAGCTGGATCGCAATGCTTGCGCCAGGATACCTGGCGCGTGAATTAGGCACTAGGCCTGCAGATAGGGTGGGATTAGTTTTGATTGGGAGGAGTGGACCCCGTTTTCATGGCAAAAAGGGCAGATCAAGGCACTCTTGGGCTGGTGCGAGTTTTATCAGGGATTTATTGTTGATTCTCAGTATTAGGGGGGATTACGGTGGTCGAGGGTTTATTATTACTCTTTTCAACTCAAGACGGAGACGCCGGCACTTTTGTGCTATCTTATTGCGCTCCTCATCACAGAGGATTGCCACAAGTTCAACGATCTGGAGCGGCCTGAACAGAGCATAGCAGTTCTGAAAATAGACGATTACGTGACTGTTTGAGGGCAGTAACTGCTGGCGGATACGAGGCAATGTCTTTTTGTTTAGCTCTTTGCGTGTTTGGCATAATAGATAGATTTGGAGCAGATCATAGCCAAGTATGGTAAAGATGACCCGGTTAACCACCATAGAAAGAGCGCGAGATGTGAAATTTGTTAGGTCGAAAAAACACTTAAGCTGACGTTATCTCTCCTCGGTAGCCGTTCTGAGATGGTAGTCGTCACCTTCCTTGCTTGGATCCTGAACCTCCTTAGCATCAATCAGTAGCCACATCTCTTCGTGGCCATCGGCATAGCGCTCACGGTTGGTCACAACACTCAGTGGCACCGTGTAGGAAGACCAGCTCCGAAACTCGCCAATGGCTGCCGCCTCCCTGTTGACGAGGATCTCCTCTAGGCGTCTATATAGAGCAAGATCTTAACATTTGTATCAAGTTTTTGTAATACCGCTAAGGTGCAAAGGATAATTGGGATCGTAGAACGGTTGCGGTTGTGCAGCTCGAAACGGTTAACGGTTAGCGTTGTACGAAACCAGCAGCGCAACCGTATAACTTTAGACGAAACCAACATCGCTTTGCCCCAAAAAATGGAATATGATTTTTCTCCACTCGTCGGTTTGAGGCGGAGCTTCGCTAGTATTATGAACAGCAATCGTGCTCGAAAACAACACCACCCATTCAGGGTGGTGTCTTTCTCATCGTTCTAAGGAGGGAAGCTGGCGCACCTCGGATGAACTGAGATGCGCCAGATGCCACCAGCTAACTAATACAGGGGCACATACCCTGCATCGGCCACATATTTTTGACCTTTTTGGGGATGCACCATAAAGTTAATAAAGTTAAGCGTATCTCCCTTTGGCCAACCAGCTGTGAACATGTAAAGCGGTCTGCTGATGGGATAGGTTCCATTGAGGGTTGTTTCCTCTGAGCCCCTTATTCCATCTACCGTCAAAGCCTTCACGTTCTTATCCAGATAACCCAGCCCGATGTAACCAATTGCGTTTTTGTTCTTTGAAACAGCCTGTACAATAGCTCCGTTAGAGGCCTGGAGAAGTGCTCCCGGAAAAACCCTTTCCTTTTTCATTACCTTTTTGTGCCACACCTCATAGGTACCAGATGAGGTATCCCTTGAAATCACGACAATCTTCCGATTAGGTCCTCCTATGTCTCTCCAATTCTTGATTTCTCCCTTATAGAGAGCCTTGAGCTGGTCCATGGTAAGGTTAGACATGGAATTGCTGGGGTGCACCACCGGTACGATACAGTCGTAGGCCACTGCAAAGGGGACCGGATATCTCCCCTTTTCGACAGCTAATTTTACTTCTTTGGGTTTGATAAAGCGTGAGCTGTCTGCGATATCGGTTGATCCATCAATGAGGGCCTTAATCCCATTACCTGACCCACCACCAGAAATAGAGATTTTCACTTCCGGGTTTACTTTCATATAGATTTCTGCCACCTTCAGCGCAATGGGTAGAACCGTAGTGGAACCCTTGATCACAATATTTCCTGCCCAAACGAGATTTGCGGTGAAGCACAAGCTTGTGGCCAGAGCCAATATTGCCAAGTTTCTTCGTTTCATTCTTTTCCTCCTTTTCGCAAGTAATTGAACTTAATCCTTCATTGTTAGACTTTTGTTAGAGTTGTGCTAGTATCTTGTTAGCGTCCTTTCATAATCACCTCCTTTGCGTTCAAATTTTTCCCTAAAAGGGTTCAATCAGACCAAACTGGTAGATGTTAGAGATGGTATAGGTTGATTGTTAGGGTAATATGAGAGAAGGATTAAGATTGGGTGAAATCATAGGGAAGGAAAGGGTCTGAGACAGAGAGAGGAGAAAGCAGTTGTCAAGAGGGTGAAACGGTGCGGGTCATATATCATTAGGCTGTTGCCGAAATCCCTTTCCGCTTGGTCTAAAACGTTTTTTGGCAAATCTAAGGCTCACTCCAGGCGATGTCAAAACTCACCCTTCGGGCTCAAACAGTTGACATCGCTTATCTTCCGCTTCGCTAAGATTTAATATCAAAAAA
>DAOVRY010000256.1 GCA_030633645.1 Pseudomonadota bacterium
TCTCAAGGATAAGACAGGCTATATACTGAACGGGAGTCTTTTCCTGAGAACCAATCACTTTTACGTTAGGGGAAAAGAGATAAGAAAGACAGGCCCTGAAACTTATAGTATCAAAGGGTGCAGGATTACCTCGTGCGATGGAGAAGCCCCTGACTGGTCCATTACCGGATCAGAGGTGGAGGTGACCATTGAAGGCTACGGTACTGTCAAGCACGCAGTCTTTTTTGTGCGGCATATCCCTCTTTTGTATTTCCCCTACATTATCTTTCCAGCTAAAACAAAGAGGCAGACCGGCGTTCTTCCGCCAAGCGTAGGGTACTCTCAGAGGGATGGGTTTGAAATCGAAATCCCTATCTTTTGGGCCATATCTGATCAGACTGACGCCACCTTTTACGAGCGCTATATAGAAGAACGGGGTCTCATGCAGGGACTCGAGTTTCGGTATGTCACTGGTGTTGACTCCAAAGGGGCATTTTTGTTTGATATCCTTTCCGATAAAAGAGAGCAAAAGGATCTATACAACAAAGATGATCTCAAGATTAGCCCGTATCCCAGGACTAATCAAACACGATATTGGGTGAGAGGACGCTCTGACCAGCAACTCCCCAATGATATAGGTGTGAAGTTCGATGTAGATTTTGTCAGCGATTACGATTACCTGAGAGAATTTAAGGAGCCAGCTGTGGGTCCTGAATTCAGGGTGAGGCTGGATGAGGAATTCGGTAGACCCCTCGCAGAGGCTGAGTCACCTTACAGACGTTCGGCCTTACTGATTACGAGAAATTTCCAGGATTACTCTATTCATGCTTCGAGCACTTATTACGAGGACCCAAAGCGCCCCGAAGAGGATACAACTGCCCAACCTCTGGCGGATCTAGGGTTCACCATTCTTCCAAAAAGGATCTACGGTCTCCCCTTTTTCTTCTCCCTTGAGTCTGGCTATGGTTATATTTACAAGGATACGGGGCAGAAGGGGCAAAGAGTGGCTCTTGCTCCCTCTCTCAGTTATCCCATATGGTCTATTCCTCACGTAGCTCTGGAACCATCGGTAAAATATTTTGTCACATACCAATGGCTTGAGGAATATCAGGGCCATAAGGGTCAGCAGACAAAGGATACATATGAACTGGGACTCCGGTCATACACAACAATAGAAAAGATTTTTCATATCAAGCAGGGGAACATAAAGAGGCTCAAACACAAATTTCAACCGGTCCTTTCCTATATATATAGGCCATATCCGGATGAAGAAGCGTATACTCCTTGGTTTGAGCCGGTGGATGTATTGGGTAGAGCCAATGTGATTTCCCTTTCTCTTGATAATTACCTTGATGCACGCAGGGAAGATGAAAGAGGGAGACCCTCGTTCTCGCAGAGTGCACGTCTTAGTCTTACCCAAGGCTACGACCTAGATGAGGCCAGAAGGGAGACGATGCCCGGTGAAAAACGGAAGCCTTTCAATCCTCTGCAAGCAGCGCTGAGTTTAACTCCCTATCCAGCACTTAACCTCTCTGCTTCTGCTAATTGGGATCACTATAACCATTATATCTCATCCGGCAGTGTCAGCCTGGATCTGGTTGTTGAAAGGGGTGCGAACACACAGGATAGATACAGGATAGATTATGGGTATATCAGGGATTATTCCAAAAGCCTGAGTTATGATGTGGCAATAAACCTGCTGTATGGTTTGTCCGTTGGAGCAAGCGGGAAAAGGGATCTCATCACCAAGTACGATATTGAGAATAGCTATTGGATAGATTACCAGTCTCAGTGCTGGGGCATAAGGCTCCTGTATGAGGATCTGGAGAAAGACAAAACAATAATGCTCACCTTTAGACTCTTGGGTCTCGGGAAAGCAGGTGATCTCAAGGTGTACTAAGGGGTTTTTTCCACGGGCGGCCTAAAGTATAATAAGACCAAACCACTGATACCCATCAACACAGAAAGAATCTGACCCATGGTCAAAAAAGAAAAGACAAATCCAAGCTGTGGGTCTGGTTCGCGGGAAAACTCTACAGAGAACCTCAAGATACTGTAAAGGATAAGAAATAGGCAAAAGAGTGTTCCTTTTTTCAAAGGGAAATCCTTTAACCACCACAGGATTGAAAAAAGGAGTACCCCTTCAAGGAAAAACTCATAGAGTTGGGAGGGATGCCTTGGAAGAGCGCCACCTGAGGGAAAAACCATCCCCCAAGGAACACTGGTTACCCTACCATAGAGTTCGGCATTAATAAAGTTACCAAGTCTACCAAGGCCCAAACCGATAGGAACCGTGACCACAATAAGATCGGCTAATTGCCAGAAAACGACTCCCCGTGTTCTTGCGTAAATGAGGCCCGAGAGGATAATACCAATAAGTCCGCCATGAAAAGACATGCCCCCTTCCCATATGGAAAAGAGTTTTAATGGATGGCTTACATACAAGGGGAGATTGTAAAAGATAGCGTAACCGAGGCGGGCGCCAATGATAAGGCCAATTATGAGAAACAAGAAGAGATCATTTACTGCATTGATATCAATGTCGAGCCCTTTTTTTCTTATTTGATATTTCACCAGAAGATAGGAGGCCAGGAAGCCAAGGATATACATGACCCCATACCAGCGTATTTGAAGGGGGCCCAGTGTAACTATTGTTGGGTTTATGGATGGATAGGTCAACATCTGTCTTTCACCAGATTTCAAGATATCATATTCAGATACAGAAAAGAATTTAAAAAGTACCTTAGTACATGTATTCTTAGATAGATTTACGTATTGGAATTGGTTTATTGATTCTACACGAAAGTTTCAAGTGCCTAAAGTTGAGGTATTCTGATAACGAGCTGTGCCCAAACGGAAATCCCTTCGAGCGGTCATTAAAACGTTTTTTGCCAAGAAATCCTGGCGGGAAGATAAGCGATGTCAACTGTTTGAGCCCTAAGGGCAGGGTAACGTCAAACCCCAGGGTATGAGTGTCTTTTTTTTGGTTAGGCCCGGTGACAGGGCCCCTTACTGGGGCGTTTCAAAATGGTTTATTGAGCCATAAGCCGTAGACTCA
>DAOVRY010000267.1 GCA_030633645.1 Pseudomonadota bacterium
AGTTGGTAGAGCATCACGTTGCCAACGTGACGGTCGCCGGTTCAAGCCCGGTTTCCCGCTCCAATAAAAGGCGGCATAGCCAAGTGGCTAAGGCAGCGGTCTGCAAAACCGTTTGACACCGGTTCGAATCCGGTTGCCGCCTCCACTTGTTATTTTAATATTATTGCTTATGACTTCCAAAAAATCCACCATCCTATTCCTTCCTGGAGGATCAAGTAAGGTAAGAACAATCAGCCTCCCCAATAAACTCGTCTTCATTTTGATCCCTCTTCTCGTTTTGATAATTGGCAGCCTCCTGTGGGTTATCACCGACTACCGAAAGATCAAGACCCAGATACCTGAGCTACGCCAATTACAGAGGGAAAACGCAGTGCAAAAAACCCAACTCATTGCCTTGTGCAAAGAGATCAACAACGCCAATCAAAGAATCGCTGCACTGCAAAAGTTCGATCACAAACTCAGGGTTATGACTAACCTAGAATCCTCGGGGAAACAAGATCAGTTTTTGGGCGTAGGCGGCCCAAATACGAGCACCCTTAAACCAGAATATCAGCTAGAGGAGGTTCATGACGGGTTGATCCGTCAAATGCATCAATCCTTAGAGAATCTGGACGCAGAAATAGCTGTGACTGGTATATCGCAGACAGAGCTGAACAATTTCCTAAGAAAGCAGAAATCCCTTTTAGCTTGTACCCCTTCTATCAGGCCAACCCAGGGGTGGGTGTCTTCGAGATTCGGTTACAGGATCTCGCCCTTTACGAACAAGAGGGAATTTCATAAGGGACTTGACATAGCAACCAGGATCGGGACACCGGTAATTGCTCCAGCTGATGGATTGGTTGTATTCGTAGGCAGAGAAGGCAATTACGGCAAGATGATGACTATCAATCATGGATATAATCTGAAGACCAGGTATGGTCATTTGCATAAATTCCGGGTAAACAAGGGGACATCTGTCAAAAGGGGTCAAACAATAGGCGAGGTGGGAAACACTGGTCGATGTACTGGCCCACACCTTCACTATGAGGTGCTTTTGAATGGTGTCCCGGTTAACCCCCTCCGTTATATACTCAATTGAGTTCCACCAATCCACTTAGGACTGCGGATTTCTTGGCTGCCCGCGTTTTTTCTAGACCTCCCATTGAAGACACTTTTGCACAACCCTGGCCCAGACCTGGCTTGCATGAATGTATTTTTGCGGATCGCTTTTCTGAGTCATTGTCGCAGCAGTAGGATATTCCAATCATGTCGCGCCAGGGCAGGCTGCTGTGTAATGCCCACACGTAAAAAGGAGAAACCCGCCTGCCATCGCCTTGAGCGAAGGCAAATGGCGGGCAGGCCATATTTTATCGGAATTAGGATTGTGAAAAGATCTCATTAAATGCAAAATCCTCAATTGTTACTTGAATTTTTCCGTACAAAGGTTTAATCAGAAGGAAATATGACCGAAAGGAAAAGTTTCTATGATAGGCAAAGTTTTCAAGAGTATTATTGGAAGTAAAAACGAAAGAGAGCTAAAAGCACTCGCCCCGCAGGCAGCAAGAATCAATGAACTTGAACCACAATTTCAAGGCCTGAGCGATACCCACCTGAGGGCCAAGACAGAGGAATTTAGGCAGAGGATAGCAAGGGGTGAATCCCTCGATGATGTCTTACCCGAGGTCTATGCCGCTGTGAGAGAGGCTTCAGTAAGGGTGTTGGGCATGAGGCATTTTGATGTGCAAATCGTAGGGGGCATTGCCCTTCATCAGGGAAAGATAGCAGAAATGAAAACAGGGGAAGGAAAAACCTTGGCTGCTACACTTCCCCTCTATTCAAATGCTCTTCCAGGACACGGCTGCCACTTGGTTACAGTTAATGACTACCTTGCCAGAAGAGACGCGGAGTGGATGGGAGGAATATATGAGTTTTTAGGGATGTCTGTCGGTGTTATCGTGCATGATATGGATGATCAGAAGAGGAAGGCTGCCTATAACTCCGATATAACGTATGGCACTAACAATGAATTCGGTTTTGATTACCTGAGAGATAATATGAAGTACTCATCTGAGGACTGCGTCCAGAGGGATCTCTATTTTGCCATTGTTGACGAGGTGGACAGCATCCTCGTTGATGAAGCCAGGACTCCTCTCATAATCTCAGGCCCCATCGAGCGTGGTGAAGATATCTTCTATGGCAGTCAAAAATCCCTGATTGTTAAGCTTAAACAGCACCAAGATAGGATTATTAGATCTATCCTCAATAACGCTGAAGCAAGTATGAGGCAAGGGCTTAATGATGATAACACAATCGAATTGCTCCTTCAGGTCAAGAGGGGTGCTCCAAAGAATTCACGGTTTCTCGATATTATTGCTCAGGAACCAGGACTAAAAAAACGGATTGACAGGACGGAATCCCTCCTGAGATCCCAGAAGACCCTCACCCTCCTTGATGAAGAGCTGTATTGCATCATCGAGGAACAGGATCACAGCGCAAACTGGACAGACAAAGGTCTCAAGCTATTGTCAGGTGACCAACCAGATGCCTTTGTTATTCCGGACATGATACAGGGAATGCAAGAAATTGATAATGATCCTCGTTTGAACTTTAGGGAAAAGAAAAAGAGAAAGCGAGAACTAGAAATTCAATATTCTGAAACCTCCGAAAGAATGCATGCTTCCCAACAACTTATCAAAGCCTACTGGCTTTTTAACAAGGATGTCGATTATGTAGTTAAGGACGGGCAAGTAGTCATTGTAGATGAATTTACCGGCAGACTCATGCCAGGCAGGCGGTGGAGTGATGGATTGCATCAGGCCATTGAGGCAAAGGAAGGTGTCAACGTTGCAGAAGAGAATCAGACCTTGGCTACTATTACCTTTCAAAATTACTTCAGAATGTATGAAAAGCTTGCGGGAATGACCGGAACAGCCGATACGGAGGCTCCGGAATTTAAGAAGATCTATAATCTTGAC
>DAOVRY010000163.1 GCA_030633645.1 Pseudomonadota bacterium
GCCATGGGTAAGGTAAAAAAGAGAACATAGGGGAGGGTATACAAGGTTATGAGCAGAACCTGCACCAGGGATACTCCATGGTTGACCATCCATTCGGTCAGCCTTAATATCCTCCCGGCGAGCACAAGAAAGGTAAACACAACGAGGCTGGTCACAAAATTCGGAATCATCTCCTTAAAGATATAGATATCAATAATCTTTTTCATGCCTTTCCTATACGTGCTCTCCCGGTTTCGTAGGGCCTGGTCTATTACTCATATCGACACGGTTTAGGACATAACCACTAGAAAACGAATGATCTCTTTGCGATAGATACGCTCGGCGAAACGAAGACATGCTGAAAAGGTAAATGAAAAACACTGCAATGTCAACGCATGGCTTGATGGACTGCTCAAACTTCCTCACGAGCTCTCCGGACTGCACTGTAGGGATCCTCCCGCGCCCTAAAAAACCGTCAGCTTCCCCTGTTCCCCATTCCTCCCCGTTACTTCATGACCCTCAGCCAAAATACGGTATCTTTCACGAGACAAGACATGGTTCACCTGATCTTATGAGATCGCGTTGGCTATACTATTGTTTTTCCCCAGGAGCAGGGAAGAGATACCAGACACCGAAACGCGGCAGGTAATGAGATATGGCTAAGAGGCTGTGTCTTGATGGTTATCTTCTAAGAATTGAGTGCGCGGAGTGATGACAGTTCGGGGATCTTACAAAAAATTGCAAAAACGGCAATTTTTTGCCAAATATCTTAACAGAATAGGGCAATGAGTTTTGAATCATTGTGAAGGATTTGCGATCAATCGACAAAAAGGTGCAAAAAAGATAACTTTTTGCTAGACTGATCAGGAAAAATAGGTTATCGTTAATGAAAAGGAAAGATCTCTCACGCCAGGGTATTGGATAGACCGTAGGTGGATACAATAATCTAAAAGGGGAAAAGAACTATGTATATGAAACCGGAGAAGATTATCAATCAACTTCCCAAAAAAATGGGGGAGAATAAGAGGCATGCCAAGGCTAATTTGAATTGGCTTCAAAAGGGCGTCCATCCCTATTTCTTCATCACCTTTGGCCCTGAAAAGGATGCCCTCCTTAACCTTTGCATGACCCTGCACACCCTCGGGGAGAATCACCAGCTTGTTCTCAGGGATACCGATGAAAAATTCATTATCGCCACCCTAAACAGGCCAGGCACGCTTTTCAGGACCCTGAGCACGCTGAAAGGCAAGGAAATCATCTACGCTGAGATGCTTCACTCCAATACGCCCCTTCCGGGATACAAGGAAGAGTTAGAGCTAATGAAGTTCCACTTCCGGACCGGTAAAGAAGACCAAGAATATCCACACGTTTTTCGGGGCAAGAGCGTGATCAGCAAAAACCTTCGAGAGCACTACCCCGGCTTCGATTTTAAGGAGTATGATGCTATTCTCAACTGCTTCCTCAAAAACAACCGGGACTACGTGCTGCTTTCCCCTGCCATCAGAGTAGCCAGGGCAATGTGGCTGTACCAGTCGGCGATCCGTCAGGGAGGTGCCTTCTTGGACATTGAGCCCACCGTCGATGAATTGGGCAAAGAGGAGTCGAGGCTCATTTTCTCGGTTATTAATCCCCTGCTTGAGGGATACATAGGGCAGCTCATTGAGGTCTTTTACCGGCTCAATATCGCTACCCGAAGAAATTACATCCTAGAAATAGATGATGGCGAACAGCGGGTGACTATTTTGACGGCCTACATCACCACGAGGGCAGGGGAAGCCATCGATAAAGACATGCCAATCTTCTCCTCGCTCGAATCGGAACTGTATAATACTAAGGTTATCAATATACAGGACAGGGCTTACCATGAACTGGTTACCGGCAACATTGCGACAGGGCCAGAAGCAAGCCTTTTGAGTGCCATTAATACATTTGTTCACACCAATATGGCCCACAGTTCTCCCTATAGGTTTGATTGGCACGAAACCCAAGATGCCTTTTTTAGCCATCTTCAGCTCACACAGGAGATACTCAGACTGTTCAAAGGAAAATTCGATCCCGATCCTGAAAAACGTATGCCCACACAGACGTTGGAGAAAGAAAATCAGAGAATACAGTCTTTGATTGACGAATACAACACCGGCCACGTGGTACTGGATGAAACCAGAAGGATTATGTTCAGGGTCGCTCTGCTCTTTGTCCGGTATACACTCAAAACAAACTTTTTTGTCACCCACAAGGATGCCCTTTCATTCCGCCTGGACCCCCATTATATGGAACAGCTACCCCAGGATATCAGGGCAAACCTGCCTCCTGACCTGCCCTTCAGGGTTACATTCTTTTACCACTGCCAAGGATCCGGTTATCATTTTGGATTCTCAGATATTGCTCGGGGAGGGTTTCGGACCATCATTACGAGGAACAAGGATGATTTTGAGTCTGCCATGAATACGATTTTCAAAGAGGCAATGGTGCTTGCCCACACCCAGCACTTGAAAAACAAAGATATATACCAAGGGGGATCTAAAATAGCGGTTGTCATGCGGGCCTTTGATTTGAAAGAACAGGACAGGGTAATCAATCGCCTCTATAATCTTCAGCGGGGGATCATAGATGCATTTCTGGATCTATTTATTACCCGCGATGGAAAACCAGTAGACCCCAAGGTGGTTGACTACTACGGAGAAGATGAACCTATTGAATTAGGACCTGATGAAAACATGCATGATTCCATGATTGAACAGATTGCAGAACGTGCTAAGGAACGGGAATACATCTTAGGAGGTGGCATCATTTCCAGCAAAAAGGTTGGGATCAACCACAAAGAATTTGGGGTGACATCCCTAGGCGTTTGGAAATTCTTAGAACGGGCACTGAAGGAACTGGGGATTGATGCCCATCGCGATCCCTTCAGTATTAAGATTACTGGTGGAACAAATGGGGATGTTGCTGGAAATCTGATTAAGTTACTGCTGACTCATTGCCCAAAGGTCCGGATCACATCAATCACGGCAGGCTCCGGTGCTCTATATGATCCAGAGGGTATCGATAAGGAAGAACTCAGCCGTCTGATTTTAAGGGCCAATGTAGATGAGTTTTCACCAGATCATCTCAATGAGGGTGGCTTTATCCTGTATTCCAGGGAACAAAAAAAAGAAGATCTTGTGGATCTCTTTAAAAAGGTTATGCGAACCAAGCAGGGTATTAAAGAAGAGTGGGTGTCGTCGGATGAGTTCCATGCAGAGTTTGAAAACCTCATATTTTCTCACTTTACCGATATCTTTGCACCGTGTGGTGGACGCCCCGAAACGATCCATGACGGCAACTGGCAAAAGCTCTTTGATAAAGATCAAAACCCAACCACCAGTGCGATAATAGAGGGTGCTAACTCATTCATCTCTCCCAGTGCCAGGGAAAAGATACAAGAGCAGGGCATTATCATACTCAAGGATTCTTCAGCAAACAAATGTGGTGTTATCTGTTCCTCTTACGAGATCATTGGGGGGTTGCTCATGAAAGACAAGGAATTCCTGCAAAATAAGGAGGAGTATGTTAAGGATGTGCTCAAGATCCTGGAAAAACGAGCAATCGATGAATCGGAGCTGATCTTTCAACGCCATAACCGATCTCAAGACGAAAAGTTATATACAGACATTAGTAATGAAATCAGCGACGAAATCAATGAGTTGACAGATACCATTTATGAGCATTTGGTTGCACACCCGGAAAAGCTCGGGAAACCCGCTTACCAAAAGGCGCTTCTTCTCCATTTTCCTGAGTTTGTTCAGGAGCGAAAGAAATTCAGACTGAGAATAAAGGACCTTCCCTTTAAGTATAGAGTCGCCATGGTTTCCACAGAGATTGCTACCCAAAGTGTATACCACGGTGGATTTGAAGTGCCTTTCGAAGAAAAAGTAGAACAGTTTGTCAGGAAATTCAGCCGGGAAATCGCTGCCTGATTCCTGATCCCCTTTCAACCATACCTGCTGCCCCTGTGTCGTGGTTTTCATCCGTGCCCTATTCTTGATGGTGCTGCCCATAAGATTGTGTAGATCAATCCC
>DAOVRY010000042.1 GCA_030633645.1 Pseudomonadota bacterium
ACCGAGCAGACAGTGGGCCTTTAACGCATAATCCTGAACCTTGTTGTACATATCTTCTGAGAGCCGAGCTGGACAGATCTCCCTGGATGCACCGGGCACATATTTGGCTGTATAACTAAAGAAACCATATTTTTTCTGGGGGATGATCTCAATAACGGGCAAGGCCTCTGGTTCGCTGTTGCCAAGGACAGCACAACTCACCTCTCTTCCTTGGATGTATTCCTCAACCATAATTTCTGAGCTCACAGCGAAGGTAGCTTGGATGGCTTCAGCAATATCCTTTTTGGTACTGCAAATACTCAAACCGATACTGGATCCCTCTGCTACCGGTTTAATTACCACCGGCTTTCCCAAAACAGACAATATCTCAACCGGATCACACTCCCGATCCTTAGATAGCAACATCTCCTGAGGCACCGTGAGCCCAGCGGATCTAAATAATTCCTTGCTTACCGGTTTGTTCATCGCCAAAGAACTCGCCAACACACCTGAGCCGACATAGGGAAGATCCAAAAGATCAAGGAACCCTTGCATACAACCATCCTCTCCTTTCTTTCCATGGAGAAATATCAGCGCAATATCTATGTTCTTCGAATCATGTATCAATCTAACCAAATCTGATCTCGGATCATACCGCTCCACCTGGTACTTCGCTTTGTCAAGGCTCTTGTACACAAATTCTCCACTTTTCAGCGATATCTCCCTTTCCCGTGACCACCCTCCGGCAATAAGTGCGACTCTCTGCTTACTCATGATCTCCCCTCGCGTAATAGATATATAGGAATTTTTTTGAAAATATCATAAAAAATAAAAAAAAATAAAATAAAAAAAAGTTATCAAAAAACTTTTCTCATCCCTTCTTTCAATAAAAATGGATAACCTTATTCCAGCCGAACTTTCACCAGTGCGATCATCCAAAGACAAGCAAAATCCTTGCCCATTATTTAGGCCTTCGACCTTTCCCTCCGTGCAAGAAAAAATCCGTGGTAAGAAAACGAAAGACTTTAAAAAATAGAGCTTTTAAGAGCAAATGATAGTTTGACAATATCGATAACATTTCTACTGTGTGTTGAATAGAAACAAAAGTAGCTGAATTCAATAGTAATTTTTCATGGTCTTCCTTTCTATGACCAGTAAGGATTTGAAAGGCGGCACACCATTACCTTCATCAAATCAGTATGTTAGCTCTGTTGAAAACTCAAGGCAGGTCTAAGATTATTTTCCACGTAATCGCCTTTGACAGCCATGGTTTGTTTTATTAGAAATTTCAGAAACCCTTAGCATGGCAATGAGAAAAAATTTGGTACAAAACTAACAAAACAATGTACCAGCGGATCGCATCCTTTACTGCAGAGTTTGTTAAGATGTCGTTTCAGCAAAGGCTCCCCTTGTACCACAATGCTGTGTTAATAGATCTCTCTTTTTCTTAACTCCAAGATATCGTTGCATGTTTCATTGATCGTGTCCCAGAGATGAACCTTTTTTCAAGATGACTTCCTGCCAAAACTGAGGATTAGGAATGGAAACTGTTTGGAACCGAGCGAAAGAACGCCTCAAAGAGGCAATGGACCAAAAAAGCTACTCGCTCTGGGTAAGCCCACTCAGATTCCTGGATTCAGATGAAGGTGCCATCTACCTTGGATGCCCCAACAAGTTTTCTCGAAACTGGCTCCATGAAAACTATGCCTCCCTCTTTCACCGGCACCTTTCCAAGGCTGGGCTCAACGGCCATAAACTAATCTTTAAGGTCTTGTCAAATAGGGACTTACAGGAGTTCCAACCCAGTAGAGGCAATGGTAATGGAAAACAGCTAACCCTTCCCACAATGCCGAAAAAAATAAAGGCCGGTGACAAATACCTGAATTCACGGTTCACGTTTGATAAATTTGTAGTGGGCGAATGCAATGAGTTTGCCTATTCCGTTTCCAAAGCATTGGCGAACGAATCTCATTTCCTGTACACGTCTCTGTTTTTGCTGGCTGAAACCGGTTTAGGGAAAAGTCACCTCATTCAGGCTATTGGCAACTCAATTCTCCAGAGAAAACCGACAGCAAAGGTGCTGTATATAACCACGGAGGATTTTACCAATGAGATGATATACGCCTTGAGGAATAACCTCATCGACCAGTTCAAGAACAAATACCGCCGGTTATGCGACGTGCTCCTTTTAGAGGAATTACATTTCCTCGGTGGTAAAGTGAAAACGCAGATTGAGCTCGGATACACACTTGATTCTTTGTTTAATGATGGGAAAATGGTTATCTTCACGAGTCCCCTCAAACCAGAAGAAATCCCGAATATGGAAAAGATGCTTATCTCAAGGTTTACGTCGGGTGTTATTACCAGCATTGAAAAGCCTGGGTTTCATACCAGGGTCAATATCCTAAAACAAAAAGCGATAGAGCGAAACGTTTCTCTACCAGAAGAGGTAGCTTGCTTTCTTGCTGAAAACATTACCCAGGATATAAGACACCTTGAAGGAAGCCTTGACTCGCTGAAGGCCATCTCATTTTTCCTCAAAAAGGAAATAACCATGGACTTGGCAAGAGAGACCGTTAAACAATTAATGCCTGCCAAGCATCTTGCAACCGTTGAGGATATTCAGAGAATAGTGTGCAAATATTTTAAGATCGATACGGAGGCGCTTAGATCCAAAAGCAGAAAAAAGGCTATCTCCTATCCGAGAAGTGTAGCAATTTATCTCTGCAGAAAATACACAGAAAAACCCTTGGAGTCTATCGGTCGCTCCTTTAACCGAAACCACTCAACCATCCTATATGATGATGAAAAGATTAAAAGGAATATAAGAATTGACGATACCATGAGGAGGGAGGTAGAATTCCTTCGCAGACAGATAGAAGATACGGCTTCATGATAAAAAAACTTGCCCGTTTACTAATCATATTTTTCCTTTCTTTTTTAACGTTATATCTCGTGTTTGTCTCGGTAATCTCAGTTTCAATCGGCTTCGCCAATTCAGAAAGGCCTGGATTCTGGATGCCAATACTGTGTGGAGTACTCATATTCTGCCTCGGCGTCATCATCGTAAGGTTGATAGTGTATCTATTTAAGCAGATGAAAGCCAAAGCAAAATATCCTTATTATTAAGATTGCTAAACGGTAAATAAAGAATCCACGCCCATAGGACGTGGCTTTGATCTCCCCCCTAATAAGGCGCCAAGCCATGTCTGCGTTTCAGGCATTGAATGTCAAATTACAAAGCTCAAATGTCATTTGAAATTATGTGGCGAAGCCAGGAAAACTCAAGGCAAAGCCGATGGATTCTGACCACACACACAGGACGTGGTTTTCAAAGATAAAATAAAATATCATCTCTGAACAGTTCCATTAAACCTCTTACCCTGCCAGGACTCTCTCTCGGTAAGGATCTCTTTAATACGTGAAAGTGTCTCATTCTTTCTCAATGACCACTCAGGGGCCACCAATTCATGAGGATGAGGATCTCCTGTAAGTCGCTGAATAACCATATCAGGGGGAAGGAGTTCCAGGAAATCACAAACAAGATTTACATATTCCTCCTGCTCAAGGCATCTATACTCACCTTCCAAATATAATTTCTCCATCCTTGTGCCTTTAACAACATAGAGCAAATGGATTTTGATTCCATCAATTCCGATTGCTGCTACCGCCTTTGCCGTAGCGAGCATATCGTGTCTGTCTTCAAGCAGAAGGCCAAGTATCACGTGGGTGCAGATCTTAATCCCCCTGCCCCTGGTTTTGTCTACAGCCCCCTTGAAGCACTTTACATCATGGCCCCTGTTTATTGCAGCAAGTGTCCTGTCGTGAATAGACTGTAGCCCATACTCGATCCACACAAGATAATCCTTTGCGTAACTCTCAAGGAGGGTGAGTACTGATTCATCTACACAATCTGGCCTAGTGCCAATAGACAATCCAACGATATCATCTATTGCAAGTGCCTCTTCGTAGAGTCCTTTCAGTTTCTCATAGGGCCCATAGGTATTGGAAAAGGACTGAAAGTATGCAATGAACTTCTGGGCCTTATATCGCTTCTTAAGGAACTCTTTGCCTCTCATTATCTGTTCTGTGATAGAGAGGCCTTGGCTGCTAGCACCGGTACCTGATCCTCTTGAATTACAATATATACAACCACCGGTTGAAACACGACCATCTCTATTCGGACAGGTCAATCCAGCATCCAGAGATATTTTCTGTACCCGACAGCCAAACATATTTCTTAGATATGAGTTTAAATCATAATATGGACTTTTCATCACAAACAATCACACTCTAAACAGTATAACCTTTTAGTAACGTTCAGAAGTTGTGGCTTTATGAACTGTTCAACATAAAGCTACAATTGTTCGATATCCTTTGTAGAGCAGATAGGCCTGTTCCTGAAAGGCGATATCCTAGAGGAATTCCACCTGTGTCGGCAGTGGCCAAATCTTTGAGGGTTTACTCCCGAGAACTCATAGAGCTCATGAGATGTTTCTTAAACCCTCAAAGATTGGACACCTCATCATAACAGGATGGATAGCGCCTTGAGGGAATTGGCCTATCTGATACCTTATTGAAAATTGAAACCTTGCCACAACTTTTGAACGCTAGTAACCTTTTCATGTACATTCTGCCCTTGGCATTATAATATGCTAACATACTATTTTATGCGTGGCATTAATGAAATGAACTACTACCCTAAGAAATATGACATTATCGTTGTTGGTGCAGGCCATGCCGGCTATGAAGCAGCCCTGGCCGCTGCCCGGATGGGATGTAACGTCTTGATTATGACCATTGACCTTGATGGCATTGCAAAAATGCCCTGTAGCCCTTCCATTGGAGGAGTAGCCAAAGGACAGTTGGTAAAAGAGATCGATGCCCTCGGTGGCGAAATGGCCAAGGTAACGGATAAAACTGCAATACAGTACCGGACCCTGAACACCAAAAAGGGCCCCGCTGTTCAATCCTCACGCACCCAAAATGATAAGATTCGGTATCATATCGCCATGAAGGAGGCACTGGAAAAGGAGCCTAACATTGACATTAAGCAGGGCATGGTTGAGAAATTGGTGGTGGAAAACAGCCAAATCGTTGGCATTGAGGACCAAACAGGATTCGGGTACCAGGCTCCTTCAGTAATCTTAGCCACAGGAACATTTTTACGGGGGCTCGTGCATATTGGTTTCACTGCTATCAGGGCCGGCAGAGCAGGCGAGTTCGCCTCCTACGGGCTGCCGGAAAACCTAAAGGAATTAGGTTTCAACCTTGGTAGAATGAAGACAGGCACCCCTGCACGACTAAAAAAATCAACTATTGACTTTACCAAGTTTAAAAGACAGGACGGAGACGAAAATCCCAAACCCTTCTCCCTGTTTACCAGAGAAATCACCAATCAGCAGATTCCCTGTTACATAGGTCATACAAATAAAAGGAGCCATCAAATCGTTAGAGACAACTTAGAGCGCTCTGCCCTGTACGGAGGAAAGATTACCGGGGTTCCTGCACGGTATTGTCCCTCTATCGAGGACAAGATAGTCCGATTTTCTGACAGGGACAAACACCAAATCATACTCGAGCCTGAGGGAATAGATACTGAGGAGATCTACGCAAGCGGTCTGGGAAACAGCCTCCCGATGGATGTGCAGATCCCCTTTGTGAGATCTGTGGAGGGATTGGAAGAGGCTGAAATAATGAGGCCAGCCTATGCAATTGAATATGATTATGTGGACCCGACACAATTATTTCCCACTCTTGAGACCAAGCATATCAGTGGCCTTTATATGGCTGGACAGATCAATGGGACCAGTGGATATGAGGAGGCAGCCGCCCAAGGTATGTGGGCAGGAATTAATGCTGCATCAAAGATTCAAAACAGACCACCCGTCATCCTCGATCGATCAGAGGCATATATGGCTGTCATGATTGACGATCTGGTTACCAGAGGAACCAATGAGCCTTACAGAATGTTTACTTCCAGGGCTGAATACAGGCTCCTGTTGAGAGAGGATAATGCAGATAAGCGGCTCATGGAAAAAGGTAATGAGCTCGGTCTCATCGATGACGAGACCGTAAAGGAGATGACAGAAAGGTACCGGGAGATCTCAGCAGAGGTTCACAGGATAAAGAATACCGTAATACCCTCCTCAAAAAGAGTAAATGATTATCTTGTAGAGGCAGAATCGAGCCCAATAAAGAACGCAACTGCCTTAAGCCAAATCCTGAAAAGGCCTGAATTAGGATATGAGAACATTGAAGCCCTTGATGGGAACCATAAAAGGCTCAGCGAAAGTATTACCAGTCAGGTTGAAATAGAGATAAAATATGAAGGGTATATTCAGCGACAACTACGGGAGATTGAAAAATTCAAGCATCTGGAAAAGATAAAGATTCCACCGGAATTCAATTACACAAGTATTCACGGGCTTTCAAATGAACTAAGAGAAAAACTCTCTACCATCAAACCTGTCTCCTTGGGCCAGGCGTCACGGATACCGGGTATTACCCCCGCGGCAATCTCTATCCTGATGATCTACCTAAAAAAGGGTGGTTCACTACAACAATAACCCTACCCCTCACCCAAACACGCCTGCACAAACCCATAGAAGAGGGGAGATGGCCGGTCCATCCGTGATTTCAGCTCTGGGTGTGCCTGGGTAGCAACAAAGTATCTGAGATGGGGAAGCTCAATGAATTCAACGAGTCTCC
>DAOVRY010000117.1 GCA_030633645.1 Pseudomonadota bacterium
CATCACAAATCACTATCCAACACGCATAGCAGAGCTGGGACCACCCCGCTACTGCGGGGTGGTTTAAGGGATTAATTAAGACCCTGTAAAAGTGATTTCCATCAAAGGAGTACTGGAGTAACGGAGTACTGATCGTTAAATCCTCTTTTTACCTATGACGCGGAATTTCCCACTCCACAAATTCAACCTCTGAAAAGGAAATGGGTTCACTTGACACCCAAAAGACGACACGATAACCGTCGGTGAAATAGGAACTACCTTGTAGGTTCTTTCGCTGTTTCGATATGGACGATGCTCCAACCCCTTTCACATAGGCATACTTCATAATCGATTGCGAGTACCAGAAGTTCTGGAGGATATAGGTTCTCGCCTCGTCCATGTCCGAATCGAGCTTATAAGTTATGGTCTGGCCTGCGAATTGTAATCCGATATCGCGACTGATCTGGCCGACCCAGACAGGCGTTCCTTCAAAGGTCATCGGGCTTAACCATACACGTAATTGGTTTCGCTCGTTGGCCGTTTCCCGGGCTTTACGGAAGGCCGCATCCTGGGATCGGCCGAAGAAATAAAGGGGGCTGACGGGCGCGTACCGGTATTGCATTCCGACGGCTGAGATCGATTCCATGGTACCTGTCTCATCCCAGCCGCTGCGAATAAGGGCATGGTGTAAGTCCTTACCCTTTCCTATGAACACAACGTTAATAGGATCTCCTTGCTTCGTGCCCTTTTGGTTCGTCGTGCAGCAGGGCAGACGTTCCAGGGCCCTTTTCAGGCCCTCCTCATCGTAGCCCACAATCTCGTTCTTCGAATACAGGTTTTCCCAATCCACCTCGTGGTGATCCACTCTGAGACCCGGAACGTTGATGAAGAATGTGAGCGTCCTGACATGGTGATCTTCCCCAACCAGGTCGACGTTGAAGTTCTTGGTCCCAAGATCCAGGTTGGTAAAAACAAAGCCTGATCTCACGCTACCCGCCGCAATATATTTTTCCATGGCCTTCTCGTGGAAGTTGCGGTCCATCTGCTGGTTGGCTTCATTGGAAAAAGCAAAGTGATGCATGTAGGCAACCTCCAGCGGCGCGAAGTAATCTGGGTCAAGTCCTACAGGCAAAAACCACACCGGTTCTTCATCGTTATTTTCGATTTCCAGCCAGATCGGCTGAATGCCCTTCTTATATAACGGGACGCCAAATACCGTTTCGCTTTCTTCTGCGCTGAGCACCGCTGCAGTGACACGGACATTGTTTTCGTACTGTGTCTGAGCCCGTTCCCGGAATGGCACCTCGTCCATTGGGCGAGGGCTAAATGTCGCGCAGCTATAGATTGTCAGAAAGCAAATCATCAGAAGCTTTAGCAAAGACATGTTGTTTCGGCTACGCATGGCGGTTACCTACCTTTCATGTCAAGCTGAACGTTTCAAGCAGTTTATTCGCCTTCGCCAGAATACCCCGCAGCTTGCTGCGGGGAGGTTCACTAGCGGTATATGATCGAAGATCACCCATTTTCTATGACAAGGGTGACCGCTCAAAGGGATTTCAGCGACAGCCTGTGAAAAAATGACTATAAATGCACACATCACTAAATACATGACGCCGGCCCATTTGTCTATTTTCAAAGCTATGTCTTTTTTCCCATGGGAAGCGATCCTAGGTGTAGCGATAGCTTCGGCCAGGGCCAAAAAAACCAATAAAGTAGTGAATAGTACGCACCTGTCCATTCTTGTAAAATATGATACTCGAGGTAACAGAATGCCAAGGCTGAACCGATAAGCAACAAAGTAATTAATATCGTTCAAAAGTGTTTACTCAATGGTATATTGGTTAGAGAATGGGTACATAATTACCTCTATCCGGCCATGCCCATTTTCTCAAGGCCTGCCCGCCATCGCTCTCGCTCAGGCGAGGCGGGCCTTTCAAAAACAGCCATGACCTCCTTTAGAACGTGAACGACTACTCGCTATGGTTCATGCCAACACTTTTGAACTATACCAACCAATAATAGCACAAAAGGCGTCTTTCGAAAATCAGTAGACCAAGAGAGGATGGAAAAGCAGCGTTTCAAGAAGAGAACCTTTCTCAAAAGATAGATTTTTCTCATTCGATTTCAAAACCTTACATTATGACTTGACGATTTATTTTTACGTGATATAACATGCGTGAACATTAGGTCGTGATAAATAATAAGCTCAATAATATCAAATAGTTACAATGATAGACTTAAACCTTGGATTTTCCCCTGTCACCTATAGAAAATTATTCTTAGTATCCAAAAATAGGAGAGTAGGGCCGCTATGCAGGCAATAATTTTTCAGACCCTGGGAGGCCTGGGACTGTTTGTATTCGGCATGAGGCTCATGTCCGATGCGCTCAAGAAGGTTGCAGGCAAGAGATTGCGCACCGTTTTGAGTGCTATATCCTCAAACAGGGTAATTGCCTGCGCTACAGGGACAGCTGTTACCAGTGTGGTTCAAAGCTCAAGTGCTACTACTGTTATGCTGGTAGGTTTCGTTGATGCCGGCCTTATGACCCTCACCCAGGGGGTTGGGGTAGTATTGGGGGCCAATATCGGCACCACGGTAACAGCCCAGCTGATAGCCTTCAATATAAGTAAGTATGCCCTGCCCGTTATTGCAGTGGGAGTATTATTAAGATTCTTTTTTGTCTCAAGAAAATGGCAACAGTGGGGAGATGTCTCACTTGGGTTTGGTATCCTTTTCTTCGGATTAGCCACCATGAAAGCAGGCCTTGCTCCCCTCAGAGAGGCACCTGGCTTTATTCATTTCTTAACCAACTTCCAGGGTCAAAACTTCAATGAGATTCTTCTCTGTGTCCTTGCCGGTGCTGCTCTCACCATGGCTGTACAGAGTTCAAGCGCCACGGTTGGCATAACCATGGCACTAGCCAGCCAGGGGTTACTCAGCCTTGAGGGCAGTGTGGCCATGATTTTAGGTGAAAATATCGGTACTACTATTACAGCACAACTCGCGAGCATTGGCTCCAATGTCAATGCCAGGCAGACAGCAATGGCCCATACCCTATTTAATGTCCTCGGTGTCATGTTTATCATTTGCGTCTTCCCATATTTTGTGAACCTTGTTATCTATCTCACCACTAATTTTCTTTCTATCGGGCATCCTGATCTCCTTGTAGGCGACGAGAGACCCTTTATATCCCGCCATATTGCTAACGCCCATACCCTTTTTAATGTCATCAACGCGATTTTTTTCCTTATTGTTCTCCCGTACCTCGTTAAAATCGCTATCTTGTTGACCCCTCGGGGGAAAAAAGAAGCCGTTGATGAGATCTATCATATCAAGTATCTGGACCGGCGCTATCTTGACTCACCAGAAGTGGCACTGGTGCAGGCGTGGCAGGAGGTCATCAGGATGGGGGAAGAGGCTCAAACCATGTTTGGTGAGGTAATTGGCGCCCTTAAGATAAGAAACGCAAAAAAACTGGCGAAATGGAAGGGTCGGGAAGATGTGCTGGATAATCTCCAAAAAGAGATCATGGATTTCCTGGTAAAGGTTATGCAACAGAATATCATTGTTGAGGAATCCAAGGAAATAACTTCTCTGTTGAGAATGACCAACAATACTGAGAGGATTGGTGATGAGCTGGAAGATATCGCCGAGGCACTCGAGAGGATGATTGAAGAGAAGCTTTACTTCTCAGAATTCGCAGTTCAAGATTATGTGAACATAGCTTCTGAGGTCAGGGAATTCCTGGTACTTGTTCTCACCGGAATCAAAGAAGAAAACAAGCAGATCATGCCGGAGGCAGTAAGATTGGTAAATAACATAAGTCGGATGACTGAGGACATGAAATCGAGTCACCACACTCGATTATTCGAGGGAACATGCGAGATAGATAGAGGTATGATCTTTATTGATATCTTGGATGCTTTTGAGAAAATGGGCGGTTTTTGCTATAACCTGGCACAGGCAGTTGCAGGTGTTAAATAATAGCGATAAGATCTGGCAGGTAAAGGATGATCCCTCCTCTGCATCATGGCTGGCAGGAAAGGTCGGGATATCCAAACTGCTTGCCACGCTCCTGATTCACAGAAAGGTATCCGCTCCGGATGCAGCACAATCCTTTCTTTTCCCAAAGCTCGGCGCCCTCAGAGACCCATTCCTTTTCATGGATATGGACCGGGCAGTTGAGCTGATTACCACTTGTGTAAGAAACCAGAAGAGAATAACCATTTACGGTGATTACGATGCAGATGGAATAACTGCAACGGCTCTGTTGGTTGATTTTTTCTCACGGCTCGAAGCCCCAATTTCCTTCTATATCCCTCACAGGCTTGAAGAAGGCTACAGCCTTAATGAGGCGGCAATCAGAAAGATAGCTACAGGTGATACGGAACTCATTATTACTGTTGACTGTGGTATCAGTTCCCCATCTGAAATAGACTTGGCTAAAAGCCTTGGGCTGGAAGTCGTTGTTACAGACCACCATCAACTTCCAGCCCATTTTGAACCACGCTGCCCCACGATTAATCCATTTCGGCCTGACTGCTCTTTTCCTTTTCGGGAACTCTCGGGGGTTGGTCTCGCCTTTTACCTTGCCATAGCTATACGGGCAGACTTGAGAGAGAGCGGCTTCTTTGGGGGCAAGGGGGAACCTGATTTAAGGACCTATCTTGACCTTGTCGCACTGGGTACCGTGGCTGACATAGTCCCTTTGCTTGAAGAAAACAGGATTCTGGTGAAAAACGGCCTCTCCATATTGAGAGAGAGCCAGAGGCCTGGAATCAAGGAATTATTACGGGTTTCCGGCAGAAACAAGGACCAGGAAATAACAACGTATGATATTGCCTTTAGACTGGCTCCAAGGCTTAATGCC
>DAOVRY010000083.1 GCA_030633645.1 Pseudomonadota bacterium
GAACCCACAGGAATCTTTGACGAACCAATGTTTCAAAACATAAAGAAATTCCAGGCGCATTTTGGTCTAAGGCCTGACGGAATTGTGGGTTGGCGAACCAAGGCCTTATTGTATCAGGTGTCGGAGTGATCCATGAGTTACATCCATGAGGCCCTGCTCAAGGCACAAAAAGAAAAGGATGCCCGGCATCCACGGTACCAGAGAACTCTTTTAGGCACTGCGGGAAAACCGGGTATTTTTTCTGGTAGAGCGGTATGGATGATCAGCCTTGGCGTCATTTTACTTGCTTTTGCACTCTATTCGTGGTTGGATTTTAAAGAAAAAAACACCGTGCCGACACCAGAGGTTTCAAGGCCTGAAGCCCAGTCCAGGTCAGAAGATTATGGAAAAGCAGAAGAATGCTATGAAAGGGCACGACATTTGCATAAAATTGGTCGCCTGGAAGATGCCAGGAGGCTCTATAAAAAAACCCTCATGCTTGACCCCGGTTCTGTTTACGCATTGAATAACCTGGGCGTTCTCTATATGCAGGACAAAAACTATGCAGAGGCTCAAAACAGCTTTGAGCATGCCGTTCAGCAAAGGCCAGATTATGTTGATCCATATTATAATCTGGCCTGCCTCCATGCCTTGAAGGGGGAGACGATAAGAAGTTTGGCCCAATTGAAAAAGGCGGTTTCACTTGATACATCGGTAAGGGAGTGGGCTCGAAAGGACAGAGACCTACAGAGTTTGAAAGGAGAGCCTGGGTTTCAAGAGATAATAGGAAAGAAATAATAATACTCCAGTTCTCCAATACTCCAATACCATAGCGCCAAAATGAGTGTCAAATACGGGATGTGTGTACCTATGAGATTTAGGCTAAGAGCAAAATCTATCTTGTACTTCCTATGGATAGCACTCTTAGTGCTTGGAAATTACTCCCCAGTGCTGGGGGCGCGCCTTTCAGGGGAGGAGGGTGTGACCCCTGTTGCACCTGAGCCCAAGCCACCGGTTGAAAGACCTGCCCAGGCCAAGCCCAGGGTAATAAAAAGACGTCCTCAGCCGCAGAAAAAGGTGGTGCCAAGAAAACAGATCACCCAGGAGAGGAAGGCCGCGAAAAGTGAGGTGTCTGATGAACGGTATGTCACCATTGATTTTGACAATGTAGATATCGTGATCTTTATAAAATTCATAAGCGAATTGACCGGCAAGAATTTTGTCATTGATAAGGCGGTGAGGGGAAAGGTGACCATCATATCCCCGACCAAGATCTCAGTGAAAGAGGCCTACAAGGTCTTTGAATCAGTTCTTGAGGTTCATGGCTTTACCACTGTCCCGGCCGGAAATATCATCAAGATCGTGCCTGCCCTCAAAGCCCGGTCCAAGGATATTGAAACCAGACTCCGTGAAGAGGCTATCACTCCAGAGGACAAGGTAGTGACGCAACTCATTCCCCTTGAGTATGCCAATCCTGATGAGCTCAAGAAGCTTTTTGCCCCCTTGATATCCAAAAGCAGCGTAATCGTTTCCTACCCTCCTACACGCATGTTGATTATTACCGATGTGCTTTCCAATATTAGACGCCTGCTCAGGATTGTGAGCGAGATTGATGTTGTAGGTATTGGCGAAGAGATATCAGTCATTCCCCTTGAACATGCAAGAGCATCTGATATGGCGACATCATTGGGCAATATCTTTCAACAGGCAGCCAGACGTCCCACCAGAAAAGGTGCACCTGTAGCTCCTGTTAGCAGGATCGTGGCTGATCAGAGGACGAATTGTCTCATCATATTAGCCACTGAAGATGATGCCGTGCGGATCAAAAAGCTCATAAAACTGCTGGACAAGGAAATCCCCCGAGGAGAGGGAGATATCCATGTCTATTACCTTAACAATGCAAATGCCGAAGAACTGGTAAAGGTTTTAATGGCCATTCCTCCTAAGACGACTGAAGCGCCAAAAAAGGGAAGGGCCCCGGTTATTTCCAGAGAAGTACAGATCGTGGCAGATAAGGCGACCAATTCATTGGTAATAATGGCAAAAAAAGACGACTTTCTCGTCCTGGAAGAGGTGATTAAAAAGTTGGATGTCCCCCGGCGTATGGTTTACATTGAGGCCCTTTTTATGGAAGTCGATGTGTCGAAATCATTCGAGCTGGGCGTGGAGTGGCAGGCCGCAGAAACGATTGGTAGTCATGACGGCAGGGATATTGCAGCCTTTGGGGCCTCTACCCTGGCAACCAGTATTTATCCCACAGTCAGCGGGACAGGCATAGTCAGATTTGCTACCGGGTTTTCCTTGGGGGTTTTGGGCGAGGCAATTACCATTGGTGGGATTAGTTTTCCCAACATAGGGGCAGTAATACGTGCCTATAAAACTGATTCCGATGTGCACATCCTATCAACTCCCCAGATTATGACAACCGACAATGAAGAAGCAGAGATCCTGGTTGCAAAGAATATCCCTTATCTGGTTCGGCAGGAGACATCAGAAGCAGGGTTTGACTACAGTAATTACGAATACAAGGATGTAGGCGTTACCCTCAATATTACCCCACAGATAAACCAACAGAGGTTTGTTCGCCTGAAGATTACCCAAGAGGTATCCCAGGTAATTAAGGAGGAATCGGCCTTGGGGCTTCCCACCACCCTGAAGCGAGTGACCAAGACCACGGTAGTGGTTAAGGATGGGAATACCCTGGTGATTGGCGGGTTGATAGATGAAACATTGAGTCAGGGTCGTTCCAGCGTGCCATGCCTTGGAGATATTCCGGGGCTCGGTTGGCTCTTCAGATCGGCTTCGAGTTCCGGAGGTAAAACCAATCTTTTCATATTTCTGACACCCCATATCGTTGAAAGCCCGGAAGAGGCAAAAAAGGTTTATGAAGAAAAGAAGGAGCAGATCGACAAAATCAAGGAGGGTGTTATCAAGATGTATGGAGGACCAGAACCCAAGGGCCAAGATTCTGATGCGAAATAGAGATATTGAGGTTATGAAGCATAAACTTATCGGGGAGATAATAAGAGAGATTTGTTCTCTCTCAGAGGAGACACTTGCTGAAGCCCTGGAAATGCAGAAGGAAAAGGGTGGCAGGATAGGGGAAATCCTGATCCAGAAAGGGGCCATAACAGAAACAGATTTGCTAAAGGCCCTTGGCATTCAGTTTGGACTGCGATCGTGGTCTACTATCTCCGCAGAGGATATGGATATTGATTTTGCCCAGTCTATTCCCATCCAGTTTCTGAAAAAATACCGTATGGTCCCGGTGACTACCCCTGAGGGAACCTGTATTGTCATGAACGATCCCTTGCTGTTTCAGGAGCTTGATGATCTACGAATGATCCTGGGCTGGGATGGTGTAGAAACCGTGCTTGCCTCACGTTCGGCCATACTTTCGGCCATCAATTTTGCCTATGATATGAGCAGTGATTCTGCTGAACAGGTCATCCAGGATATGCATGAGGATGACAAGGAGTTGATTCTCTCTGCGGTCGAAGAAACCGGTGACCTTCTGGATGATACCAGTGATGCCCCCATCATCAAACTGGTGAACCTGATGTTCTCTCAGGCCATAAAGGCAAGGGCGAGCGATATCCATATCGAACCCTACCAGAATAGACTCAATGTCCGCTACCGGGTGGATGGCATACTCTACGATATGCTTTCTCCTCCCAAGCATATTCAGTCTACCCTTATATCCAGAGTCAAGATAATGGCAAAACTGAACATTGCTGAGAAGCGGCTTCCCCAGGATGGCAGGATTGAGATCAGAATAGGAGATAAGAATGTTGATGTTCGTGTCTCAACCATCCCCACTGCCTTTGGTGAGCGTGTTGTTCTCAGATTGCTGGACAAGACCAATGTATTGCTCAAGCTCACCGACCTGGGCATGCCTGAGGAGAGGCTTAAGGGATTTGGTGAGCTTATTAAATCTGCCCATGGTATCATCCTTGTCACAGGACCAACAGGGAGCGGGAAAACCACAACCCTGTATGGCGCCTTGAGCACCATTAACAATCCGGATATCAATATCATTACTATCGAAGACCCCATTGAATACCGGATTGAGAATATCGGGCAGATTCAGGTGAATCCAAAGATTGATCTCACCTTTGCTAACGGGTTGCGCTCAATCGTGCGTCAGGACCCTGACGTAATCCTTGTCGGTGAGATACGGGATCTGGAAACCGCAGAAATTGGTATCCAGGCTGCCTTGACTGGTCATTTGGTATTTTCAACCCTTCACACCAATGATTCGGCCAGCGCAGTGACGCGGCTCATCGACATGGGAATCGAACCCTACCTGGTAACCTCCTCGGTTATTGCAATATTGGCCCAGAGATTGGTAAGAACAACCTGCAGTGGGTGTAAGGTAGCCTACAGTCCTGATGAGGAGTCCGTTAAGAACCTTGGCATCACCTCAGACATGTATGCAGGGGCAAAGATGTACAAGGGTAGTGGGTGTGAGAGTTGCCTGAACACCGGATACAAGGGGAGAACCGGTATCTTTGAGATGATGGTTTTAGATGATCAGATCAAGAATCTCATATTGAAGACCTCAGATTCCAATTCTATAAAGAACATGGCTGTTGAGCAGGGAATGGTAACCCTCCGTCAAGACGGGGCATCAAAGGTGGTCAAGGGAGTTACAACCGTTGAAGAGGTTCTGAGAGTAACGCAGAAATAGTCATGAGGACTTCGCCCTGCCTAGAGTACTGGAGTATTGGAGAAATGGAGTAATGGGGAATCTGAAGGAATCGGAGAAGCAAGAAAGATCTAACTTGATAGTATAGGAATTTCCTTTTTTTGGACAGGATAGACAGGATGTCCAGGATATAAAGAAAACAAGAAAATCATGTTAATCGTGTCGAAAAGTTCCGCCGCAGGCGGCTAAGTTCAAAATGAGCTCATAAGGCTAATAAAGTCTTTAGAGAAGAAAAAACACAAGGGTGATTGGATTGATCATATGGTGAAAGAAACAGGGGTAGAGTATGGAGAGATGGGGTGATAAGAGAGTGTTTCTAAAGAAGTCGCGATCACAGCCCTCCATTACTCCATTACTCCATTACTCCATTTTTTCCTCCCCGCAGATCAGAATTGCTAGCGTGCTGCTTATAGCCTTCTTCTGCCTGGCAACGGCGGGATATGCCGCTCCTTTCAAGGGTCCGTGGGATCAGGATAGCCCTCGCCAAAACTCCCAGAAACAAATGGATTCTACCTTCAACCCCCTGCGGCTTTTGGTTGAGTTCTACAGGACAAATATTTCGCCCATCGATGGTAAGAACTGCCCGATGCATCCCTCCTGCTCGGAGTACAGTATCCGGTGTTTCAAGAAACACGGCTTCTTCTTTGGTTGGATGATGACCTGTGATCGCCTGTTCCGGTGCGGCAGGGATGAGGTGAGATTGTCTCCGCAGATCCTCGTGAATGGGGAAGGCAAATGCTACGATCCCCCAGAGAATAATGATTTCTGGTGGAGTCATGGCCAGTAAGGCCTGCACCTTCCACGCAGGCTGGGCCGGGATAC
>DAOVRY010000236.1 GCA_030633645.1 Pseudomonadota bacterium
AATGAATAGATACTCTTCAAAATGTTGATGACAGCGAGATGAAATGGTTTTCGATAGCCAGTTTCACAAAATGCTTACTTTCCCGCTTTGCGGGATTGTGCTGGATCACTTTCGTCCCCGCCCGCCTCGTCCCGTAGAGCGGGACGGGCAGGTGGAAAGTGATCCAAACAAAAAAATCCTATTGATCCTGTTGATCCTGTCAAAATAAAACTATGAAATGCAAACTATTTTACGCTCCGATTAATAACTTCCAACTAATGGAGCAGACCTAAAAAAGAGGTTGAATGAGCAAGAAATGGTTCAGTAATCCCTGTGGCAGAGCTTGGCATAGCTTGTTCCTGTTGACATCTTCAAAGGGGCACCATCGAAGAGCTTTTGAGCGACCACTCTATCTATCTTTTGGCCCCTGACCTGCCGAGACAATAAAGCAACCGCCACCTTCTGAGTCGGTGCCGACCACGATGCTGCTCTTCGCTGAACATGCCTCATTGGAATCACCGCTTTCACCCGAATCATTGTAAGCCCTTACCACAAAATAATACATGGCATGCTCATCCAGGTCATAGATTGTGCAGGTTAGAGCTGATCCTTCCCAAACAGGCAAAGTATAATCGTAGTTTTCGCCCTGTTCACGGCAGAACACCCGGTATCCGTCAGCAGGGGTGCTGCTGGCATCCCATGCCAATCTGATCTCGGCAGCTGAAGCACTCACGGCAAGGAAAAGAGTGAAACAAAGGACTACCAGTCCAAGCCTCAACAAAAAAAAGTGGGGAAATATCCTCTTTTGCATCTGCCACCAGTATACGAGAGAATCATGGGAGTGGCTTTATCTCAATGAATTCTCAGGATTTCTTGTGTGTCGGGCTTCTTTTTGACACCCCAGTGCTGGTGTTGACCAACCACCTACCAGTCATATTGAGTTATAAGAAACGCAGGAGTATATCGATGTGATGTTACCTATCATTAGATCTTCTTTGAAATCTTCACAAAATTAGAAAGCAACCTTTATGCCATGGAAGTCGTGCTTGTCTAATGCTGTAATTACAATAGATTGCGCATCTCTCGTATTTCCTATTCAGCATTGATGTAGGCAAAATTTGCCACAGGGGCCGTATGAATTTTGCCACACTTTACCTGTGTTCCCGTGCTCGGCTTCTCTGTACTATTATCCTTCATATGAGAAAACACTGGTGGGCCTAAAGAGACATAAAACAGGGAGAGATGGGATTTTTCCTCATGGATTCGTTGAATAGCACCCGGTTGGTATGACCATCTAGAGAAGGACAGGCCAACAGATCCCGGCACTGGGCTCTGGAACGTGACTTGGATAGGAAGCCAATCAAAAATAGCCTATTTTACAATAATACAAGGCAGAGCCTTTGATGACCCTGCCCATTGATTTTCCAAAGCATACCTCTGTTCAGGGTTTCACCGTTTTAATGCGAGCGAGCTCAGCTGCTACCCTCTACCCACCCTTCTCTGCGCTCCACTGAGGACCTGCGTTCTTTCCACGTCCTTCTCTCAACTCCTCCTTCCAACCAGTAATTGAGGTTACAGATTCTGCGTCTGTCTCCTCGAAAGCGCCTATCAATACCAGAGCGCCTCTTCTGTAACATGTTCAAACCCTCTGGAGTAAAGTGCAGGAAAATGACCGAGCCTTTGGAGAAAGGAAATATTAATGCCTTGAAAAACAACAATCAAAAAATTTGGAACATATAATGTCATAGGATGCCAGAGAATACACAAAAAAGCAACACCGAATTTCTTGGGTAAGGTTCAGCAAAAGAACACAACTTAGGGCTTCGCCCCAATTGGAATGTTGGCCCGGCTGCCACTGCGAGGCACGAGCGGGCAGGTAAGAGGCAAAAAACACCAAGCCTCGAAAAACCCACCTAATTTTCCCGCTCGCAGCGGGATAGAACTTCCGATACAGTAAATTACTGGGTCACGGTGAGGTTGCCTTTAGTGCATTGAAAACCGGTTTGATTCTGTATCATCAAGAAACTCTGACATGTGCAGTTCTGCTGCCAGCAAGTCGAAATCGTATTCTTCTTTCCGCACTCGCAGATCATAATAGAGCAAGGTGATTCCAATTGCGAAAACGGGGGTTGACAAAATACTCCCTAATGTTGGCCCTATAGTCGGTACTGTCCCCAAAATGATGCTGATCCCTACTGTTATGATACCGATTATGATCGTCATGTTCATAACCCGCCACCAATTTCTCTTTACTAACGCTGAGCTTCGCAACATGGCAGCTAATGGGCCAAGACGTTCAAGCAGCGCCACCTGCAAAATAAAACTCCAACGGACCATAAGGTAGAGGCCTACGCAAAAGCCAGCTGCTACAAAAATATAGCCGACATCAGGGGAGATACTTACCGTAAAGCCTATTGAAACCACTAATATACCCGTGGTGGCAAAGAGAACTAGTATCATAGCACCTGCTAAAGCTGCCAGCCTCTCCCAAGCAAACCGAAAAGCCCGACCAATATTTATCGACTGCCGAAGATATTGCTCCGATATGGCGTGAATCAGGGCTCCTTGCATCAAAGAAAGGCCCATAATGGAAGCTACTACAAGCATTATTCCTATTGGAATGAGGTGAGTAAGGGATGCAGTCCCTGCCTCGGGCGTAGAAGGCCTGAGCCCGGAAAAATCAGGGATACTCCACATGAACCCGAGACCTATCTCTACAATTGCCACAATGGCTAGGAGCCGTACGGGATTTCTCTTATAGATTTTAAACGTCTCAACCAGAATATCTAAAAGGCTTCTGGGCCCGAGTATTCCGTTCATGGTGCACTCCCTTATCAGCAAGGCCTCCTGTAAACTGACTCAATGATGGAGAGTTCTCAAGCGGAAGCCCTTTGTGCTGTGCACAATCCAAGGTGTTCTTAAAGCCAAAGTAAGAGGCTATCAGTGCGTCTTCTTTTTTATTACTATAACACCAGCCTCCCTAATGTCAATGTCATGGTCTGTGTGATCACCTTCCTCAAAAGGATTCCTTTTACTAGGTTTCGGGATGAGACAGGAATATCCGCCCTGTCCATGAGCAGCATCCATGGCTATTCCAGCTGCCGAGGAACGCCACCGCGCCACATCCTTGCCTGGCTTTCCCATTGACACACAACCAACTTTATCCTATGCTTCCACAACTCGTATGATGAGGTAGGCCTGAAAATATATCGGGACACATTGGTGTCCAAAATAACTGGTTAGGCAGTG
>DAOVRY010000228.1 GCA_030633645.1 Pseudomonadota bacterium
GCTAAAGCCCGTTACAAGAGGATACAGTGCTGTGGTACCCCCACCCGTCAGGAGTGGTGTAAAAAATTTCTTCCATAACCTCACCATGCCCATTCGGATGGTAAGCTGCATCCTGCAGGGAAAGGGACGCGCAGCTAGTGCAGAATTAACCAGGTTTCTGATAAACAGCACCGTGGGAGTCCTTGGAATTGGAAACCCCGCCAAAAGCTGGCCTGAGCTGAATCCCAGCGAGGAAGACCTGGGCCAGACCCTTGCAACTTATGGGATCGGCAACGGGTTTTACATTGTGTGGCCTATTCTGGGCCCATCCACCCTGCGTGACTCCGTGGGGATGGTCGGAGATTGGTTCTTGAATCCTGTCTCATATGTGCATCCCACTGAAGCATACCTGGAAATTAGAGCCGTGGAGACTGTAAACGAGACTTCATTTCGGATCGGGGATTACGAATCTCTCAAGGAAGCAGCGATCGACCCATACGTGGCGTTCCGCAATGCCTATATCCAGTATCGCAAAAAGAAGGTGGAAGAGTAAGGGAAACTGAGTACTGGAGTGTTGGAGTACTGGAGCACCGGGGTATTTTTCTTGCTTTATATTGTATCATTACTCCAGCACTCCATTCCTCCATCTCTCCATTCTTTTTTATGGTGAAAGATGCCTATTTGCTGGTCATGACGTACACCCCATCCCAGTCCGGAGGTGGAGGACTTTTTTTGAAATTGTTGCACCTTTCAACATATAGCTGTGCCGCATAGAGGTCGGGGTCTACAGCAGCAATATTTTCAAAGATCTGGATTGCTTCATCCCATTTTCTCTCTTTATATACAGTAACTCCCTCATTGAACTGATTTACAATTGCCTCAGGAATTCCAGGGAGATCTTTGACGCCTACCAGGCTATAAATCTTGACCGGCTGTTTTTTTCCTTTTACCTTTACAGAATCCAACTCCATGCAAACAAATTCATCCTTTACCCTCTCATAGGTAAGCTCACCAATCATTATGCTGGTCTTATAGCTCTTATTTGCGCCTTCCAGCCTGGAGCCAAGATTAACTGAGTCACCCATGGCGGTAAAATCAAACCGCTGTTTCGATCCCATATTACCGACCATCATGGGACCGGTGTTTATCCCAATACGGATATCAAAGGCCTGCCTGCCTTCACCAATCCACTTTTCATTAAGCCTCTTAAGCTTCTTAATCATCTCAAGTGCAGACTGACATGCCTTAAAGGGATGATCCGGCAAATCCAGCGGTGCACCGTACACGGCCATAATAGCATCACCAATATATTTATCCAGGGTGCCATCATATTTGAAGACAACATCGGTCATAACCGTAAGATATTGGTTTAATAGATTCACTAATTCTTCAGGTGTTAGTCCTTCAGCAATGGTGGTAAAATCCTTGATATCTGAAAAGAGTACAGTAAGTTCCTTTCTCTCTCCACCGAGTTTCAATTTCTCAGGATGTTTCAACATCTCATTAACCACAGAAGATGATACGTAATAGGTGAAGGCTCCCTTGATCTTCTTTCGCTCCCTTTCCTCGGTCATGTATTTGTATATGGTGTGGGACACGTAGAGGACAATCAAAGCTGCTAAGGGGTATGTGATATTAAACCAAATGCCATAGTTGACGAAAAAGAGCCTGCTCAGCAATATATGTGCTATGAAAACACATATGGCAAACAGAATTCCTTTTACTGCATTCAACTGAGGAATAACAAGCCCGGTAATTACTCCCATAAGGATAATAGCGAGAAGATCAAGGATTTTGATCCAGTCAGGCCGGATCAAAAAGTTTTGTCCCAAGATGTTGTCAATTATTGTGGCGTGTACTTCCACGCCAGGATATACCGGTGAAAAGGGGGTGTTCCTTATATCATATATGCCTAAGGCTGTGGCACCCACAAGAACCATTTTGTCTTTAAACGTGCCCTTAGGGATCCTATCATTAATTATGTCGGTAATGGGATAATGAATGAAGGTTTTGGGTGGACCCAGGTAATTTATCATCATCTGCCCAGTCTCATCCGTTGGAATAGAGATATCTCCCATCTGAATCCCCTCTACCCCGTAACTGGCTATCTTGAGGATCAGGGAAGGGCGGTCCAGGTATTGCCATACACACTGGATTGAAAGGGGGGAAAGGATTTCCTGTCTACATCTAATCATTAAGGGGATCCACCTGACTGCTCCATCCAAGTCAGGGATCATGTTAAAATAACCTGATGAATCAGCGCTCTGGTTTAGTATTGGAAGATCAACCTCAGGGGAATAAGCATCAATGAGGAGGCCGATATTAGCATCCTCTTCAGGAAACTGAATAATAGGGTATTTGGATTTACTGATCTGGGCAATTCTGTTATCGATCACCTGGCTTTCAATTTCATAGCCGAGGCTTTTCTGGTCCATATGTAAGAAGTAACCCAGTATCACCTTGGCTTTTGACTGTTTTATTGAATGAGCCAGGATACGATCGTTATCGGCCAACATCTTGGATTCACTAAGGAATCTCTCCAACTCTTTGTTGTTTAGTCTGAGGCTCCCTACCTTGGACTCTAGTTGCTGGATGAAGGAAAGGTTGTTGTTTTCATCAGGCTCAAGAAAACCGATATCAAACCCTATGACCTTTGCCTCATCATCTGAGAGATAGTCTACAAGCTGTGCGATCTTAGAGCGTGGCCATGGCCATCTTCCCTCTTTGTCAAGACTTTTCTCATCTATGACAGCAAGAACAATGGAATCATTGGACTGTATAACTCCCCTAGATTTAAACCTTAGATCGAGGGTCTTAAGCTCAACAAACTCGAGAAATGAAGGGCCAATAAAGAATACCACAACGATCAAAACGGTTAGATAAACAGTAATAGATAGGGGATTTATGGTAGTTAAAGAGCGAACTGTTCTATTCATTGTATATCCCTTTGAAAGGGCGTTCCATTTTTGATACAATGTGTTTTAGATCAGGGAATGTTCTAAGTTTCCGTAACGTTAAGCATATAGGGCAAATAGCTATCAAAGTCAAGCAGACAAGCAGCAGACGGGCAAGCACGGAGTAGACTTCGATTGACAAAATTGTACACACACTGATACACAATAATGCCATAGCCTTTCAGGCCATTTCTGTTAGTGCACATAGGTTGACCCTGCCTCGCGGTAGTTGGTGCTTAGATCTTGGTAGGCTGTTGCCCACACGGAAACCCCTTTTCTCTTTATCTAAAACGTTTTTTGACAAATCTAAGGCTCCCTCCAGGCGATGTCAAAACTCGCCTTTAGAGCTCAAACAGTTGACATCGCTTATCTTCCACTTCGCCAAGATTTGTTTGGGATTTCCGTGTGGGCAACAGGCGGTTGATATGATACAAC
>DAOVRY010000126.1 GCA_030633645.1 Pseudomonadota bacterium
ATGCTGCAATTGCACACCAGGCTGCAGTCATAAAATTTGGCTTTCCGTTTACGGTAGCACCGACTAAAACCGCGGGCATGGGGTATAGGAATGTCTGTGGACCAAGTCTGATTTTCTCCATTTTTTCCTCCTCTTTTAAGGGTTCAGTATTCAGGTTCCTTGAGTAAGATGCCAGGAGAGCTTTAAATAGTCCCTCCTGTTTTTCACACGGATTTCATTCGGAAGACCTTGGAATTCTGGGCACCTCAGTCACTCGCCTTCGCCAGGATGCCCCGTGCGGAAGCACGGGGAGCTTCACTTGAGAGCATGGTAAATGAGCGATTCATGGTAAGTTCGGAGGCGTCCGCGGGCCTGCGGCAGAACACTGATGAAATCAGATTTGAATTTTACTAGCAGTGGGAAAAAATGCAAGCGAGAAAGATATGGGGTCTGTTACCCCATTAATACTTGATTTCAATCCACAATTTTCGAGATAGGGTAATTTTTTTCTTGACAAATGTGGTAAATGTTTCTTAAAGTGTCACAAAGTGGTAAAAAGTGGTAAATTATTATGGAAATTGTGCCAAAAGACTTCTTCGAAGGTAGATCGAGACATACGCTCGATGAAAAGGGACGATTGGCTATTCCAGCCCGGTTCAGGGAGGTTTTGAACCAAAAGGGCGATTCTTCCATTGTAGTCACCAATCTTAACAACTGCTTGGTGGCATTTGCCCGGGAAGATTGGCGGAAAATAAAGGATAAAGCCGTAAATCTCCCGCTCTTCGATAATGCTGCCACCATCTACCTTCGGTATTTCATATCCGGTGCCGTAGAGTGCCCACTGAAACAGAACCGGATTTTGATTCCCCCACATCTGAGAGGCTTGGGCGGATTAAAGAAAGAAGTCGTTTTGGTTGGTCATCTAATTAGGTTTGAAATCTGGGATAGGGTTAAATGGGAGGAGGAATTCGAAAGGGTTAAAGAATCTTTTCCAGACGCGAGTCAATCTCTTTCCGATCTCGGAATTTAGTGGGAGGAGAAGATGATTAGTGCTCATCAACCGGTAATGGTTAATGAGGCTATTACTTATCTGATCACGATTCCGGATGGCATATACGTAGATGGGACGCTCGGCACCGGTGGGCACAGCTTAGAGATCTGCAAAAACCTAGGGCCCAAAGGGGGATTGATTTGCGTAGATGTTGACAGGGCATCAATAGGATTAGCTGAGCAGCGACTCTCTCCCTATAGGGACAGGGTCAGGATAGCCAGGGAAAGCTACGTTGACTTAGATAAGGTATTACAACACGCTGGAATTGATAAGGTAAATGGCATTTTATTAGATCTTGGTCTGTCATCATATCAATTGGAGTTGTCAGGGAGGGGCTTTAGTTTCTTAAAGGACGAACCTCTGGATATGAGGATGGACCAAGACAAAGGGATAACTGCCAGTGAATTAATTAACACTATTTCCATGGAAAGGCTGGAGCAATTTCTATGGACTTATGCTCAGGAGAGATGGGCAAAATCGATTGCCCGGGCTGTAGAAGCAGAAAGGCACAAAGGGCCTATAACGACAAGCCGACAGGTGGCACGGCTCATTGAAAATACTATTCCTTTAAAGCATCACCCTCGGAAAATACACCCAGCCACCAAGACCTTCCAGGCCCTGAGAATAGCGGTTAACAGGGAACTGCAGAATATAGCCGATTTTTTAGAGAAAGCACCATTGTTGCTCGTTACTGGGGGGAGATTAGTAGTGATATCGTATCATTCATTGGAAGACAAGCTCGTGAAACAGGCCTTTCGGCAACAGAGGGGAGATACGAGGTATCCTCGAAAACTTCCAACCCCCCCTGAGTCAGAGCCTTTCCTTATGAAGGCCCTGACAAAAAAGGGCTTGAGACCGATCCAGGCTGAAGTGAATGCGAATCCAAGATCCCGGAGCGCCGTAATGAGGGTGGGTGAAAGGATTTGAGGTGAAGGGGGACGAAGGGAATCTATGAGATTTTTTCATTTTTCGGTGATCATGCTTTTTCTCTTTTTGTTGGCAGGAATTGCTCATGTCTGGGTGAATGTTAAGAGAACCCAGATGGGGTATGCCTTGACTCAGTCAAAAAGGGAGATATTGCAAATTGAGGAACACAATCGCAAGCTCAAGCTCGAGATAGCCTATTTGAAATCCCCTGAGCATTTAGAAGGTAAGGCGATCAAAGAATTTGGTTTAAAGCATCCAACGGTTGAACAGGTAGTTTTTTTGCCATGAAGATCAAGGATAAGAAGTGGGTAAGAATCAGGATCTATGTTACGGGGGCCTGTTTTTTCCTCGTCCTCTGCGTGATTTTTTTACGGGCATACCAACTTCAGATTCTCGAAGGGAGCAGACTTTCATCCCTTGCTCAGGAGGGCTACACAGGGAAGTCAGTAATGACTCCGCCACGAGGAACCATATTTGACAGGAATGGCAAAGAACTGGCTATCAGCGTTGATGTGGGCTCAATATATGGTTATCCAAAAACCATAAGGGACAAGACGGGCACAGCGACTCTTATTGCCAAGGCACTTCGCATAAACAAAAGAGACGTGCTGGAAAAACTGCGCAGTTCTCGATCATTTGTATGGATTAAGAGGAAGGTAACACCGGAGGAGATAAAGAGGGTCAGAGACCTTAATCTAGCCGGAATAGATTTCACTAAGGAGAGCAGGCGTTACTATTCCTGCATGGAAACAGGCGCTCATGTTATTGGATTTGCAAGCCAGGACAATAGGGGCCTTGAGGGTATAGAGTTGGAGTACAATAGTTATTTGGAGGGACAAGAGATAAGCCTCACCAGGATTCATGATGCCCTTGGAAGGCCCCTGCTTTTTGATAGGCCAAAACAAGAGAGACATGATCCTTTTGATCTCATGCTAACGATTGATAAGGAGATCAGTTACGAGGCCCGGAAAGCACTCAAGAAGGCTGTAGAAGAATCAGGGGCAGGGAGTGGGCTCTGTATAGTGCTGAGGCCCCAGACAGGAGAAATCTTAGCGATGGCTGTTGTGCCAGAGTTCAACCCCAATATTTTTTGGCGCTTTAAACCACATGAGTGGAGAAACAGGGCAGTTACTGACTGCTTTGAACCTGGATCTACACTCAAAACATTTCTTTTAGCTGCTGCCCTACAGGAAGGTGTGGTTACTGCAAGAACAATTCTCAATTGTGAAAAGGGAAAATACCGCATTGGCAGTTATGCGATTCACGATAGCAAGCCTTATGGGATGCTGCGGGTCAGTGAAATCATTGAGGTCTCCAGCAACATCGGAGCGATAAAGATAGGCCAGAGGCTTGGAGCAGGTCGCTTCCATTCCTACTTGAAAGGATTTGGTTTCGGTGAGCGAACCGGGATAGATTTTCCAGGGGAAAGATCGGGAACCCTCAGGCCTGTTAAGGATACCAGCCTTCTGGGTCAAAATACCCTCTGTTTTGGTCAGGGTATCTCGACTTCTCCCCTTCAATTGGCCATGGCATTTGGGGCAGTGGCCAATGGTGGGCATCTTATGAGACCCTATTTGGTAAAATCAATCCTTGATCAGCGAGGTAAGGTAGTAAGAGAGTTTCACCCCGCAGTGAGGAGAGATGTCATCTCATCTGAGACAGCAAGAAAGGTAAGAGACATTCTTGAGGGAGTAACCAGAGAGGGAGGAACAGCACCCAAGGCTGCAATAGAGGGATATCATGTAGCTGGCAAAACAGGTACCGCACAAAAGGTGGACCCGATTGAAAAAACCTATTCAAATGATAAGTTTGTTGCCTTTTTCGGAGGTTTTGCTCCTTCAGATTCACCTGCTATTGTGATTCTGGTAGCCCTTGATGAACCAAAGGGGAAACCATACGGAGGGGTGGTTGCAGCTCCGGTTTTTAGTGAGGTTGGTTACTGGACACTCAACCACCTCAGCGTGATCCCCTCGACTCAACATAGGTTTTCCCGGCCTGTTGAGAGACAGAGAGAAATAAGAGTTCGTAATCCTGACATGCCTGGTTTGATACCTGACGTACAGGGACTTGGCGTGAGAGATGTCTTAAGAAAAGCACAACGATTAGGGGTTAGGGTGGTTGTTAAGGGAAGCGGTCTGGCTGTAGAACAAAGCCCAGCTGCTGGTACCCCTATAAAAAGAGGGAAGTTACTCACCGTGACCTTCAGACCACCATGCTGATTTGGTTGACATAGTTTATCGAGTTTTTGGGTTAGAATTGCCCTAGGAGCCTAACAGTTGGAAGTTTAGGAACAGCGAATTTAGGAGCTATCCATTATTGGTTGCACGACTTAACCACGCTACTCCTAAAACATAACTTTAGGCACATCTTAAATCAGAGCAAGTTTTTTACTTACGACAAACAACGGACAACTCCTAAGAAACTTGATTATCAATGGTCTTTTTCTTATCTGACAGGATTTACTGGATCTATTGGATTTTCTTTTCTTTTTCTCAGTTTCCTCAAGAAACTGAGAAATACGCCCCAGTGAAATAGGTTGCACATTTCACGGGGTAAAAATCCCGCTACGCGGGAGAGATGAAACCGGGTTGTGCATTTTCTATGGAGTGCCATAATACCCATCTCTGGTTTGTCCCTGGAGCCTTCTCTTGCCGCCTTTGGCGGAATTGGGTTTTTGTCCTTCAATCCGGGAAGGACAAAAGAACAACAAACATCGTGTCAATCCTGTTTATCTTG
>DAOVRY010000182.1 GCA_030633645.1 Pseudomonadota bacterium
ATTCAACTACTTCCTCGGCTTGGCTTGAGATCATATTTTTGGTTTGGTTGATGAAGGATGCTACGCGGCCCAGGTACAGGGGGGTGACCAGGTTGACCAGTTGGCTGCGGTTCATTAGAGTCTAGTCTTTGCTTATGGCCTCTCTCAACGTGAACTCCATCTGCGGCGGCTCTATATGAACTACATTGACTCTATCGTTAGGAAGATCAATCTGGTCTCGGGTGATCCGAAAGAACCTATTGCCGAAACGGGCCATGGAGAGATCGATTTCGGCATGCACGTTTCTATTGTTTAGGGTGCTGGCATCCTTTCGAAGCCCTCGAACAGTGATGCGAACCTCTGGATTCACGGGCTCCACAATTTCCATTTTCACAGGGAGATTTTTTATCTCAAGGGGAACCGTTATGCTTACCTCAAAGTTCTGTTGCCCCGCAAGCAACAGCCATAACACACAGACCAAACCCAGAGTTCCTATCTTCAGGGGCCATCGGCGAACAATGAGAGCGCGAGTCCTTTCCCACCAAGTTATGCCAGAAGCGGCAGGAGGTGTAATAGCCTTTTGCACTAGATTGGAAAACTCTTTACGGTCTTTCACAGGTATGATTTGCCCACCCCGAGCTAGAGAAATCTCCCCGCGTTCCTCCGAGACGACCACAACCCAGGCATCGCAACGCTCAGAAAGACCTAAGGCAGCCCTATGCCTGGTGCCCCATTGCTTCGGGAGCCCCTCAGCAGAACTAAGGGGGAGATAGCAGGCTACCTTGGCGACTCTTCCTTTTCGGATCAGCAAGGCACCGTCATGTAATGGGGATTCTTTTTGGAAAATACTTAGCAGGATCTCAGAGGTTGGCTCACCTTCCAGTGAAACCCCTCCAGTAATCAACTCCTCCACCAAGTCCAAGCGCTCAAAGATTATAAGGGCTCCGATCTTTTGCTTGGCTAGGGAGAAGACTCCTGTCACGAAGTTTGGTATCCAATCCGCTGACTTTGGAAAGGCGCGCAGTCCAATCATTTGCAGGGGATTGACCCTCTCAAGGACCTGGCGGATCTCCGATTGAAAGAGGATAATGATAAGCACAATGAAGACCTGCCAGAGGATCTGAAATACCCACGTGGTTAGGAACAGGCCCCAGAATCGAGCAAGGGTGAAAACGATCCCCAGAGCCAGCAGACCTACCAGGGCCTTAAAGGCCTTTGTGCCCCAAAACCAGAGATAAAGGTGGTACACTAACACGGTAAGAAACAGGACGTCTAAAACATCCTGGAATCGCAGGTTGGTTATAATAGCAAAAACATGCATACTCGCTCCTTCTGTATCTCAGGGAAACAATCTGGACTAATGTTTCGGACTACTATTCTACAACTTTAATCATAATGTTGTCGAGAAAAAGGCTGGTATCATGAGGTAACGTCAAAGTCTATAGGGGGTATGGGTGTCTCTTTTCAGGCGCGAAGAAGCACATACGCCTTTGCCAGCTAATGGTAGAGGTAGAGGCGGGCGGGTAGCTACATCAACAATGGTCACTCTCGGCGAGTTTTGATATTTTCCACTAAGGCAGCCGCACGCCTGGATCATCGGTAGGAAGTACGCCAAGCAGCCTTCCTAGTTCGTTGCCTGAAAAGAGATACCCATACCCCGCAATACACTGAAAAATCACTAGGTTATGCTCTACCATCAGGTGACCCTGCTAGTATCAAAGCTGGGCGGAGTCACAGAAACAGGGTGGGGTAAATATCCAGGGTAGGCGTGTCATGGAAATCCAAGAGGAATTCGAAACGAACTGGTTTGAGGTAAAAATGCGTTTTACCCTTGTTCAGGAAAAACGCCTTTTTTCATTTTCAACCACTTCAATTAGATCATAGAAAATTCGAGGTAGCTTATTCGATACTCGCTCCCACGAAACGGTTTGGGGCATCTCGAAGACACTACCCCGTGTCTTACGCTCCACCTCTAGGATGGCTTCAGCGAGGCCGTTTTCAAGAAACGGTCTAAATTCGGAATATGAATTGACGAATCTCAAAAACCTCTCTGTCATCCTATACGGAGCGGTGAGAGCTTCGCCGGCTTCAAGGATTGAATTGTGCAAGACCTTCTTGACGAGGTGTTCCTCGGCGTCACGGTCGTATTTCAGATTGCTGAAGCTCGCATCATCAGAGTATTTCTTGATCTGTTCTTCAGCCACAGCCTGGTAGGTAATTGCCAAATCCCGGAAAAAGGTATCAGAGATTTCCAGACCTTCTTCAATAATCAGCGCATTCATCAAGGTGGTTACAATGTCGATTCCCATTCGATTGAGGCCTTTGGCCTGGTTTTCTGGTGAGACCTCCTGATGTTTGTGATCGAAGGGTTCTTCGGCAAACATGACCTGTGCAGGAGAGGAGGCCTTGCGGTAGACCTCGATCAAGGTAAAGATCTCTACACCCCAGTTGGTCGCAAAGCGCATCTTTTTTAAAAGGTCCACATGAAAGGCAACCTCACCGGAGAGTTGATAATTGAAACCTAAGAGGAAGTCTATGAGGCGCAGCATCTTTTCCTCCTTGCTCTCCGTAAATTTCCTTTTGAGGGAAAGCAAAAGGGGATCAAGGAGGAGCCGTTTTACCCGACCATAAATCTCTCCCCTCTCAGATATTCGGGCATAGTAAGCCTTTGAAAAGTCGTAATTGAGAACTACAACTGGATAAAAAAGCCGATCCAGCTGCACCTGTCTAAAGGTCCGTATGTCTGCGTCGATCAGTCCGATAGACTCAGCGCCCAAGGCAATGGCAATACCGAAACTGATAAACATGTTTTTGCCTTTGCCCGGCTCGCTAATGTTGAACCCTGCCTCGTTCAGCTGTTGGTAAATACCGCTGAAACCAGGCCCATCGTTCCACTGAATGAGATAGTGCTTAATTCCTGTTGCTGTTATGAGATCTCTCAGGCGAAGGGCGTCTTCCTCGGTTGCCCTATCCAGGCCAAAAATGATGCTGGAAAGGTAGCCCACGTTTCTTAAGTGCCTGAGGATATTTCTAAACACAGGAAGGTTTGAGGGGTCTGTGTACTCGCTGGCCAGGGTAGGGATGATCAAAACGGTCTTTTTCCACTTAGAATGGAGCCTGAGTTGCGATCTCAGCTGCCTTCGGTTTTGCTGAATTATGTGGAAGGTGGCTATCCGACTACTTTTTTGTGAGAACTCAGGAATGGTTGAACCCCCTTTTTTAGGTAGTAACTTGAAAAATATGGAGTAGTAAGTGAAGTGAGCTGTTTTAAGTGCTCCCACTGCTGAAACCAACATAGGATAAAGGGGGTTTTGTGTCAAGCATGGACTGAACCAGCATTTGGCACAATATGGTTGACAGAATTGCCGATGCTTGCTAATGACAACCACAGTATATGCCAGGTAGAGGCAGGAGATGCAAAATCCTGAATCCAAATCTGGAACAGGGTTTTTAAGATGCCCGTGTCCCTGAGATGGATCATGCTCAGCAGGATAAACCAGGGTTAGCGGTATCTGTGGGGTAAACCTTTGAGAGGAACTGACAATGCTCTTTGATGTAGCCAAAAGATATTCATTTTTTGACAGAAACGGTAACGCACTGAATTTGGATCGATCGACAGCCCTCGATCAGTATGGGAAAAAGCACTCCCTCGGTTCCAACGACCTGACATCGGTTGTTATCATTTCAGCAGAGAGGGGAAACGATACCAAACGATGCGTAGAATCGATTTTTCAAAATACAATGGAACCCTTTGAGATAATCCTGAGTGAGGTCGGTTCGGGTATAGAAACTCTGGAGATTATTATGGCCCTCGAGGACATGCACCAGAATGTCCACGTCATATACAACAAACAGAGTACGGGGACAAC